>JAGHVI010000043.1 GCA_018064385.1 Candidatus Minthenecus merdequi | reverse complement strand
GGTCATTTCGTAAGATGAGGCATAGTCGGAGTCTGCATATAAGGTGACTCAAGGTAGTGGCTTCCAGCCACCGGCTCGTCAGAGAGTCCTCTCCTCTGGGCGCATCCTCTTCGCTTCGCTGGAGAGTATGTATCCAGTTACTAAGATACTGGCTTCCAGCCAGAACAGAACTTGCGAAACTTGAATTACGTTAATATATCGTTAATGTATCGTTGGATGTGTTTATTGGGTGCAGTCGATACACCACTAATTACTTCTTGATAACAATGAAGTGATGATCAAGACATACCACCGCAGACTGGAATGACTTGACCTGAAACGTAAGAAGAAAGGTCGGAGGCAAGGAAGAGAGCAACTTTTGCTACTTCGTCAACGCTACCTCCGCGACGGAGAGGAATTGTTTTCTCCCACGCTTGACGGACATCGGTGGGTATCTTTTCGGTCATTTCAGTGATAATGAAGCCAGGAGCAATGCAGTTGGCTCGTATGTTTCGAGAACCAAGTTCTTTTGCAGTGCTTTTAGCCAGACCTATGAGACCTGCCTTTGAGGCTGAGTAATTGCATTGTCCTGCATTTCCATTTACACCGACGACAGATGACATATTGATGATAGAACCTATTCGCTGACGTATCATAACAGGAGCTACGGCATGAATAAAGTTGTAAGCAGATTTGAGGTTTACGTTGATTACGTCATCCCATTGAGATTCGTTCATACGAAGAAGAAGTCCATCTTTTGTGATTCCGGCATTGTTAACCAAAATATCTATACGTCCAAAATCAGCAACAATTTGGTTAACAACTTCGTGGGTCTCAGTGAAATCAGCGGCGTTAGAAGAATAACCTTTGACTTTTACTCCAAAAGTTTCAATTTCGTGAATAGTCTGTTCTGCAGATTCGTTGATGACCAAATCGGTAAATGCTATATTGCAGCCTTCGGCTGCAAATTTCAAAGCGATCGCTTTTCCAATGCCTCGTGCTGCACCTGTAATTAGTGCTGTTTTGTTTTCAAGTAGCATAATGTGGTGTTTAATTTTCTTGAGACAAAATATAGGTAGTCTCAGATATTGTTTATTTCTTGATTCTTATTCTGTTGGCTGGTAGGCGGAACTCTTCGCCGACTGTTCCAGACAGATTTTCTTGTATATACTTTTCTATGATATCTATAACCCATCCGTAAGTTTCGCCGTCAAGGGTACAACCACCGAAGGATCCGTGACAGCCACGGTTTAGCAGAGGGTAGTCTGTCGAGGCAATGAGATAATTGTGCGAAGAATCCAATGTCTCGAAAGTACGTTTTGTACTATTCCATATACGAACATTGGATATACGGCGGATACCATTGATGCTTTTGACGAAACCGTCTTTTGTGAATTGAACAGGTGTTGGAATGGATGTATCGACATCGAAAGTGATTCCGCTGACCTGAAGAAAAGAGCCAGATTCTTCTGGTAAGAATGCTACCGCTGCTTCGAGAATATCAAGTATTTTAGCACCTGTAGCATGAGCTGTCATCACTTTGTTATTAAAAGGCGAGGTCGAGCGAAGGTTGCCGTATGTTATTTTGCCAGCTGGAATATCAGTACGGATAGAGCCTCCATTTATTAATGCTACGTCAGCATCGCACGAGAAACGGATTGCGTCAGCAAAAAAATCTCCGAGATTAGTTTCTGCGCTGCGAATAGCTCGTTCGCCATTTGAATGGTTTATGGTAAGAGTGACTCTGCTTTTTCCGATTACTCGATTAGTGATTGAAGATAACTCTTTGTTGTAACGAGTTATCAGTTCTTCTGTCTTAGCCTTTTTATTCGTTATTGAACTCAGAGGAATAAGTTGATTATTAATCTCACCATTATCTTTTATGGTCAACTGTCCTATGTTAGCAAAACGTGTGCCAGTTTGGCAGAGGATAACATCTTCACCGTTGATATTCGGAATGATTTCATAAGGAATGACGCTATGCGAATGTCCATCCAAAATGATGTCAATGCCAGATGTGCTAGCGGCAAGTGCTTGAATGTTAATTCCGTGTGCATCTGCCTCTGTGCCTATGTGAGACAACAATATGACATAGTCAACACCTGATGTACGAATCTTATCAACTGTGTTTTGAAGAACATTTGCCAGATTGTCCCAGCAAAAAGTATATGCTCTTTCGCCTTTGTTGTCAAAGAAAATTGCAGGCAAAGAAGTTGTTGTGGTCGTTGGGGTGGTAATTCCTATGAAAGCGATATGTCGTGAACCATACTCTTTTATGATGTAAGCTGGGAAAACAGGAGTCTTATCTATCTTGAGAAAATTACAACATACTACAGATGCTTTCAACTCTTTGGTAAGTGAATTAAGTTGAGTGATACCATAGTCAAATTCATGGTTTCCAAGAGTAACGATGTCATAGCCTACGCTATTCATAATTGTGACGATAGCATCGCCTTTTGATTCTGCTCCGATTATGTCGCCTTGCAGAAAATCGCCAGACGATACGACTGTTACATGCTTATGTTGTTTTTCAAACTCGTCACGAAGTGCACCCATTTTTGAGTAGCCACTGATAGCGCAATGCACATCATTGTCGTAAAGAATAACAATATCTTCTGCAAATATGTTGATTACAAAGAAGAATAGTGTGAGCAATAATATGATATTTTTTTTCATCCTATAAGAAAAATGGTTGGTTTCTTGTTAATACGATTGAGGGGTAGAAGTTTACGCCATTCGGCTATTGATAGTGTCTCAATATACTCATCGTCTGTTGAAATTGAGCAGGCGATGCAAAGCATTGTTTTAGGTTGCAGAGTGTGGCAAAGTTCGTCAACCATCTGCACATTACGGTATGGAGTTTCTATGAACACTTGAGTTTGGTGTTCTGAGTGTGCTTTGTGTTCTAAGGTTTTCAGTCGAGCTGAACGATTATTTTTTTCTATCGGAAGGTATCCGTTAAAAGCAAACGACTGTCCGTTAAAACCAGAAGCCATCACTGACATAAGAATAGATGATGGACCGACAAGAGTCTTAACTTTTATTTTACGGCGATGAGCCTCAGCGACGATTAAAGCACCAGGGTCAGCGACTGCGGGGCAACCTGCCTCAGAGATAATGCCGATGTCGTATTGCCAAGCATTTCTCATTTCTGCGAACAGTGAATTAATGTCAGTATGTTGGTTGAGTTCGTAGAAAGTCAAGTCATCAATAGGAATTTCACGATCAACCTGTTTCAGGAAACGTCGTGCGGAGCGTATGTTTTCGACAACGAAAAAATGTAGAGAACGTATCACCTCGGCATTAAACCGAGGCAATACATTATCTATTGGAGTATCACCCAATGTTGTTGGAATCAAGTATATCATTTGATATTAGGTTCTTCAAGACCGTAGTGTTTCTTCTTGTCAACAGCCTTAAGATAGATTCCAATTAAAAGAGCAGCGACACCGAGACATGCAAGCATCAACATTGCCCAGGTGTAATCGAAAGAGTTTGCCAATTGTTCAACTTTTTCGATATCGCCAGCAGCAGTTGCTGCTTTGACTTGTTCCACGATTTCAGTATTTGTGCCGTCCAATACCTTGCCGATAAGAATAGGGAATAGCCACAAACCAATGTTCTGAATCCAAAAAATCAGTGCGTATGCTGAACCGATAATTTTTTCGTCAACAAGTTTAGGAACAGATGGCCAAAGAGCTGCAGGAACGAGAGAGAAAGAAGCGCCAAGCACAAGAATTGTGACGTAAGCCACAACAATGCCGCCAACGGCATTTCCTTTGAACATAGGGAGAATGAATGCGAAGGTAAGATGGCAGATAATAAGCAGCAACGAACCAATCATAAGCATAGAAGCTGCTTTGCCCTTGTGGTCAACTAAATTGCCCAAGATTGGAGTGATGGCAACGGCGAGGAGTGGGAAAACTGCAAAAATTGTCTCTGCGGTACCTCGGTTGTAACCCATCCAACAATAAACAACAAGAAGGATTACTGCAAGAATCATCAGAGTGGTTTTCTTAATCATATCTTTAGAAAAATTGCTGATGAAAGATGTAGCAGCAACAGCAATCATAAGAGTGTATTGAATGTATGTTACATTGTCAGAAGCCCAAAAACCTTTGCCAGGTTCGAGTGTAAGGTTGCACTGTAGCATATTTACTGCATATTTTTGGAATGGGAAGATAGCAGAATAGTAGAGTACGCAGAGAAGAGCAACGAGCCAAAAACCTTGGCTGGAGAGGATTTTACCAATATCTGAAATTTTGAATGGGTCGTCTTTCTCTTCGCCTTCGCCTGTCTGGGCATCAAGTCTTTTATCCATAAAGAAATAGATGATGAACATCATAAGTGCGATGCAGAGGAGGACGATACCGAAAGCAACAGAACGGCTAACGCTGATTTCGCCGCCGAGTTTTGCGAAATAAGGAGAGAATATCATACAAGTGGCAACACCGAGACGTGCAAGAGCCATTTCTGAACCCATAGCAAGGGCAGTCTCGCGACCCTTGAACCATTTGACTATACCACGTGAAACTGTGATACCACCCATCTCAGTACCACAACCGAAAATCATGAAACCTACGGCTGCAAGTTTAGCCGAGGCAGGCATTCCATCATAAAATGGTGCGATACCAAGTTCTTGGAATCCTGGAATGTAGTTGAGGTGATTGTTGAACCAAGTTTCGCACGAACTGCCGATGAAAGCATCAGATACCGCATAATACTCAATGAAACCACCTACAAGCATAACGGCACCAGAGAGGACAGCAGTGAAGCGGACTCCCATCTTGTCGAGGATGATTCCAGCGAAGATGAGGAAAAATACGAATACATTGAGAAAAGTTTCTGCTCCTTGCATTGTTCCGAAAGCGGTCGAATCCCATCCGCGTTGAGACATCATAAGATCCTTGATAGGGGAGAGGATGTCCATAAAAATGTAAGAGCAGAACATGGCAAGCGCAAGAAGCAGCAAAGCTGTCCAACGCATGCCGGCACTGTCACGCAGTGTGTTTTGAATTTTTTCTACCATAATGAATTATTGTTTTGATTATTAATTATCTTCAATCCATAGTTTTCTTGCGCATTCTGCTTGTTTCTTGAGCATTGTCATTCCGTTGAAAGTAAAAGCACCTTTCGTTCGTGCCTCTGCCAGGAAATCTGTCTCATTTGGGTTATAAGTTAGGTCAATAGCGCATTTTCCAGAGCAGAAACCATCATAGTTTATATTTGGATGGTGATTAGGTGTTGCATTGACAACCATTCTATAATTTTCGATGTTGATACAACCTTCGTTCATTTGCGAATGAGTTGCAGTGTTATGCTTTAATCCTATGTTATCAAGCACATAGATGACAGCCTTTGCAGCTCCACCATTGCCCAAAACCAATATGCAGTCATTAGGTTGAAACTCATATCCTTTTTTCCTCATCACTTCTCTTGCTTCGTCCAGCAAAGCAAAAAAACCATCACAATCGGTGTTGTCACCAACCAACTTTCCTTTATGCTTACATATTGTGTTGACAGCACCGACTACCAAAGCCTTATGTGTTAGTCTGTCAAGCATTGGAATGACTGCCTGTTTATAAGGTATTGTTATGTTGGCGCCATCAATTTTTTTCATTACCTCACGGAAATTGGTCAAATTCGGCAAGTCATAAATACTATATTCAGCCTCAACACCTGCTTCAACGAAAGCCTTATTATGCAATTCTGGCGAAATGGAATATGATATGTTTCGACCAATCAGACCATAATGTTTCATTTCTTGATTTTCTTTACTATATAAAATACAAGAAATACCACAAGAACGCCAAGCAGTATATATCCAATCTCGTGTGAGTATTTGTATATGAGTTCCATATTGTCGCCTACGGCATAGCCTATTAAAGCAAGGACTGTATTCCATATTCCTGCGCCCAAGACAGTAAATACCATAAAAGGAACAATAGGCATTCGTGCAAGTCCTGCAGGAATCGAAATCAATTGCCTTATGCCTGGTATCAGACGTCCAATGAAGGTTGAAACTTTGCCATGTTCATTGAAATACTCTTCAGCCTTTTTGATTTTATCGACTGACAGCAGACAGAGGTGTCCAAATTTGCTGTCGGCGAATTTGTAAATTATCGGACGGCCGAGCCAAATAGATAAAAAATAGTTGACCAATGCGCCAATCAATGCACCTAAAGTAGCAAATAGGATTATAAGAAAGATGTTCAGATTTGAATCTTTGCGGGTACTTACGGCTGCTGCTGGAGGAACGACGACTTCTGATGGAAAAGGAATAAAAGAACTCTCAACTGCCATCAGAGTTGTAATTGTTCCGTAGTTCATATTTTGGTTGTACCAGTTGGCAACCATGTCAACATAATTCTTTTCGACGATTGTCGAGTCATTATCTATCGGTGTAGATGTCAACAAAATGCTTAGTAATAATGATAAAATCATAATGTTAGGTAAGTTCTAAAAATTCATTTTACGGGTTTTGAAGTTTGTTTTTCTTCAAATTTGTCAATAACATGTTCTGCCTCAGGTGTTATGACCAGAACTTCCTCGCGTGCGGCAGGATTAATCTTTTCGTATATGCGGTATAATCTGCGAAACTCTGTCATTTTGCCACATACGAAAGTTCCAATAACCATGTATAGAATGGCGTTACTGTCGTTGGGGTTAATTCGATATGAATGTCGTGCGTATTTCAGTGCCGAAGTATAATCTTTCCTCAAAAAGAAAATTCGCGATGCAAGCAGGTAAAACGACAAATCGTCTTTAATTTTCCTTAAAGCAATCTTGATGTGTGAAGCTGCAGATTCAAGTTTTAATCTTTTGTTGTACTCAATTGCAATTTGACATTCAACGGCGGCAAACATATAGTGCATTATCGGGTTGTGAGGAAATCTTGTCATAGCCTCATTCATAATATTCTCAGCCTTTAGGGGTTTGTTCACAGACGTTAAGTAGTACTGTGCCAACATTGACCAATAAACAACCTCTTCTGGAAATATATTCAAAGCTTTCTTTCTGTGAATGAGTTCGCTTTTATAATCCGACAAAGCGTTGTAACTCTCGGCTAAGAGGCTATGAACTGAAGCGATGCGCTTTGGCAAAAGTGCTTTATTTGTCAAAATTTTCTTCAACACTGTTATGGCTTCATTATGGCTTTGGATATTTGCATAGGAGATAGCCAATGGAGTCAAAATGTTGTAATCGTTTGTCTCAGGGACAAGAGCAATATAATAATTGCAACACTCAATTTCTTTTTCGAAATCTGCAATGTTGTGATATGTGAGCACTTTATTATACCAAGCCAAACTGAAGAAAGGGTCCTTATTCAGAGCTTCATCCAACAAAGGTAATCCTTCTTCGTACATATTCATAATGTTGTAAAGTTCAGCGCAGATGGTAAGTATATTCGGTGTGCGGAAACGAGACAGAACGATTTTAATGACTTTAATTATATAAGGGTAGATTTTGATGTCCTGAATTAATGACATCGAAAAGAACATACTTCCAAAGTCATCAACGAATGCATCATCGGGTTCTGAGATTGTGTTGAAATAGGCTTTGAAAAAGCGAACAAAATCGTCTAAATGACCATCGCTGAGGGCAACAACGGCAAAGAAACTGCAATCCTCAACATAATCAATGAATTTTATGTCGTCTGGTATGGCAGCAATGCACTCCCACGCTTCATGGTATCTATATTTTTGTAGCAATTGGTCTGCGCGGTCTATCAATTCTTCGTAATTGCTTTCCTGGTATCTCATAACGTTGGTTTTTCTTCATTTGGTTTGACTGAGATTTTTGCCACCAGTTTGCGGTGATGCTTAGGACAATCAATGTTGGGTGCATGGGCATCCTCAGGAAAAAAGATGACAAACTCGCGAGGATTGACAGTTATGCACTCTTTTATTTCATCATTGTAAAAAATAATATCTTGCTCTATATCAAATTCACCATCAGCATTTTGAAGTTCATCAATCGCAGCCACTCCTATTCTCTCTGGTTCATCAAAAGGGATTTGTATGTCTATGTACCTGCGATGAGCTTCTAATTTTGCATTGTTCTTGGTTCTGCCCTGAGCGACATCTACGTTAATATACACATAGTCACCATCCAACTCTATGTGTCCCTCTTCTAACGCATCAAAATTCAGTGATTGCAATATCTCAAAGACCATTCTGAAATTCTTATGCAGATGGTCGTAGTTATGAGCATTGTCTAACGAGTCTTTAATCATTTTTCACTTCGTTATTTAGTCGTTGGTTGAGCAAATCTATCTGTCGGGAGAATTTATGTTGCTGTGTTGCAAAGTCGTGAATTTCGCGCAATAGAACAGCAAGTGACATTGTTTCACGGAAAGCTTCGCGGTCACGGTCGAGCATTTCGTATGAGTATGGATTGTCGCCATTAAGGGTAATAATAACTTCTTCGCCTTCGGTGTCTGCAATATAAGCAACCATTCCATTGGTTAGGTTGTCGTTGAACGAAAGAAACTCGTGGAAAACTCCATTGTCGATGAACGAAGAGATGTCATCTGCAACTTCCGATTGGCGTTCCATCCCATCAATTGAAACAGTCATTGAGGTATGCATAGATTCTCGTCCGACATAGAAACTGATAAGTACAATGTCACCATTGTCGTTGACTGTTGGTTTGAGGTAGTTGCGGTGGGTGTTGTTCTCGGTACGGAAATAGCGATGCTCCCACGTACCAATGTCTTGATAATCAGAAATAGGGGAGTAGTTAAAATTTACTTTCAGTTCTTCAAGCCTTGCGCTATCAGTGCGAAGCATACTATCAACGTGAGGAAGTGTAATGATGGCTTGAGCAAGTTCTATTCTCCATTCAATTGTGTCAGCCAACCGTCGAGACTTTATGTCACGAGGGAAAGTCTCGTGAATAGAGTCAAGAGTCAAAAGTGCAGCCTGAGGGTCATTTTTTTCAAGTTTACGTGCGTTATCCAACAGGTTTTCGGCTGTCACACTTTTTTCCGAACTGAGGCACGATACGAGAGCTAACGTTAATACGAAACTAAATAGGACTCGTACTTTGAAATATGAGTATATAGATGTCATACCATTGGCATTAAACATAACATTTCTTGTTATTTCAACTCCCTTACTAACATACCTGGAACAATTTTGCCACCGGAAACTTTATAAAAGGTTGTACCATTGAGGCTACTTCCAACCGCATTCTCCTCCTTTGCCATATAGCGATTGTCCCATATCAATCCTCTACGAGGTTTGATTATAGCAACTTGTCTGTAACTGATTGTTCCGTTACTTTTCTCGACTGGTTGCAAAACCTCAAATTTGCTATTCTCTGTGATTTCCTCTTTTTTGCCTATAGCAACGGTTATGGGACTTGTTGAAACAATCTTCTCCTTAATCTTGAATTGCTCGAAATTCTTTGCCAAATTAGCGCAATTCTCGTCGATGGCTCTTGTACATGCTTTCATAACCATCTGGTCTGGTGTATCCAAGTTTACTCCCATACAGCTTATGTCTCGACCATTACTCAACTGTTTGCCTATGTATTTCAGTTTGAATTTTTTTCTTGACTCATTGAACAGATTGATTTTGTAAGGGTCTGCTTTTTCAGAATACAAACTGCCGTAAAAGAAATCAGCGGTCTCGTCGTCCCAAACCAATTGGTACAAATATGTATGAACTACGACTTTGAATCCCTTGATAGTTGACACGATGTTTGCTGCAAGCATTCCTAAGTTTGATATAGCATTTCCTGCATTATTATTGTCAGATTGTTTATTACTATTTTGAGCTGCTCCTACAAAAGCTCCTAAAAGAGCACTGCCAACGGCAATTCCAATTGATGCTGCCTGAGCTTGTTTTTCTGCATCGACATATCGTATGTCGTTAACTAATACGAATGTGTTTCCAATAAGTTCTTCGCCTGCATCTGCCAACATACTATTGCCTCTAACAGTTTGGCTTGCAAACATCATATCGAACATAGAAGCATTGTACAAACCTCGTTCTTTAATGAGTTCAGTGTTGCATTCACCTGTCTCTTGATTTCTGTTGAACCATTTGCTTACCAAACGTGAAGCGATATCGTTTTGTTCCAAAAAGAGTGAACCATCTTCAGGAGTTTGTTTATTTGTCGTTAAGATTCTCACGCTGAGGTTATGTTCGTTATATTTGTCTGGCATAGGCATTTTACAAAAAACATCGCTGATGAACGATGCATACTTCTGCTCAGTATGATTGACCAATATTGAATAAATAGAACTGCGTTTATAATCTATTTCATCTATTTTTTTGCTCCATAGGTATGTACTTGCTAGTACGATTACCAATGTTAATAACGTCTTTTTCATAATGTTATCTTTTAATAATCCCATTCTTCCTCTGACAATGTGTACGTAGCAGGATATTTTTTGGTGTTCATATTTTTTTTCAGTCTTAATCGTTTGATTTCAATTGCAGATGCTTGTTTGAAAGGCTTCTGACTTTCTTCATTGGCTATGCTCAAAGCATCATCAACACAAATCAATCTATCGACAATCAGGTTCATATTACCATCAATAACAGAGTATGTTGTGTCATTCGATGATTTTGTTCCGAGTACGAAAATCTGGCCGCCATGTTCTTCATTTGCCTCTATCACATCAACAAATGTGTCATAACTTTCAGTACTTGATTTTCCTGTATATGTGCTATAAATCCGAATTTTTTTACTTTCTTGAGCGGTTGTGGCGCAGAAACTATTCTGAGACATTGAAACGTATATATCTTTGTATTTACAATCTGATATTATTTTGCCATTATCCATCATTATCCCATAATTTTCTCCATCAGTCGAATATAAAATCAGTCCTTTTGCTGACGAGTAGAAAACGTTTTTGAATTTGCAAGGAATGATTACATTTCCATCTATGTCTATTTCTCCCCAAAGGTTATTTTCTTTAACTAAAATTTTTCCAAATGGGGGTACCATTGCTTTCTGTTTGTATAGACTTATATCACTATATTTTGGTTCTACAACGTACTCAAAATTAAGGTTAATAACACCATACTTTTTACTGACACTATCTTGTACAATCATATAACCTTCTTTGTTGAAACCAAAAGCCATACCTAATTTCCTTACAATGTTGCCATTCAAGTCAAATATGTAACTTCTTTTTTTGCCCGTTTTGTCAATATGCGAACAACATCCGTAGCCATTATTGAATTCGTATAATTTGAAAACATTTGTTCCGCTGAACATATTTCCATTTTTCACATCAACTTTCGATTTATCAAAACGGACATACCCTATGAATTTGTCTTCAACTATGTTATAATATCCCATACTTACACCGACTTTACCAGCATCATCGATCAGGTTTACTGTTGTTGTTATTATCGCTATGCCATCCTTAAAATCACTCCATCCGCATACTTCCGGTATGGCATCTCTTCCTGAACAATTGTAAGTGATATTCATTAGACTATTTCTTACATCACTTCTACGAGTACACATACTCTTTCCATTTTTTCTGTAAAAGAATTGTTCCTCATCATACAAGTAGAAATAATCAGGTAATCCTGGTATTGTATCCATCTCCGATGTAATGTCTATCCTGTTGAATTCCTGATTGTAATATGCAATTTTGTTGCCACATCCACAAATTGTTGAGCAATTTGTGTCCATAACACCGATTTTTCCATCCACTGTTCCTATTATAGCGATTCCAGATTTGTTGAATGGCTTGATGAAACCAAAAGAAGCAGGCAGAACAACTTTACCATTGTCGTTGATTAGGCCAAGTCCTTCCTTTGTGCTAATTTTTGCAAATCCATCCTCGAAAGCGCTTATGTACAGATATTTCAGTTTCAAAATCACTTTGCCATCTGTATTGATACAACCCCATTTATTCTTTTTTTGGACTATGGCAATACCTTTTTTTGAAAAATCTGACATATAATCGTATTTGCAAGGGATAATAATCCCCCTTGCTTCATCTGTATAGCCGTATTTACCCTTTTCGTTGATTATAACTCCAGCGTAAGCATTGGAAATCAACATAAAAACGAGTGTGATGAATGTGAAATTTCTTATTTTCATAGTTGTACTATGACACTAAAAGTAGGTTCTATGTACTGATTATTAAAGATATGTCTAAAAACCAGAATTAAGTGCTTTGATTACTTTTGCATCTTCCAGATGTTTTCTCAATTTGTCTTTTGACACAACTGCGATGGCTGTTATCCTGTATCCTCCTTTGACTTTTGTTATTTGGTAAGACCCTATCTGAATGTTGGCAAAGGATGTTGCATTATTTTCATTTTTGTCAAAAAATGCATTAAAAAAGTCAGCATGCATCGTCTCGACGGATTCGTCTTTAGTCAGAGGAGGTTGCGATGAACATCCTCTGTTTTCACTAGAGAAACCACGGAAGATGATTCCGTGCACTGCGGCTAATTTCAGTTTAATATCGTCAGGTTTTTTGCTTTTACTTTTGTAGCTTACATATATCAGATAATTTCCTTCAGTAGCATTACCAGCGCACGAAATACTGTAATCTTCAGGTACTTGCGCCATTGTTATTGTGCTAATTAAAGTCACAATCAAAAGTAGTAGATTTTTTTTCATTTTAAAATAGCTTTGTTGAGTTCAATAAATTCATTTTGAGTGCTTTTATCTCAATTTGACCGCAAAGGTACAAAAAAATAATCAAACTGATAAATTTTAGGTGAACTATTTTTCCACATTTTCATATTTTTTCTTTTACCTAATTCAAGTTTCGCATGTTCAGCCTGGAAGGCTGTACTATGAGTAACCGAGTACGAAGTGCTGGGATTTTACAGCTATATATGTACCTGCCTGGAGGGTAGTACACTAATTCTTTGGCTGTTAATAGTAGTACTGTCTTCCAGACAGATCCTATGGTTGGGATACGATGAACACCCCACCCATGTCGTAGGTATGGGAAAAACAATGGAACTCTATGAACGTGCTAAAACAATATCCGATACCTAACGGCATCGTTAATCATCGAATGGCTTATCAGACCAGCCATAGGAATGGCTGGCTAACAATGTCTGGAGGGTCGGAGGTTTGGGCAAAATAGGCAGGTTGTCTGCCATCGAAAACGAGACGGTCAGAGAAAAGGTTCAGACGGATGAAAAGTGTTAAGAATTCAGTTGAGAGTTGTGGACGGTTTGTTGTGGTGAGTGTGAGATGCGGGCGGTTTGTTGTGAGGGATTTGAGGGCGTGAGTGTAGGAAGCGAGGATAAAATAACGCACTGAGGTGTAGGGGCGTAGGTGTTGCGGGTCGTTGTGTTTGTTGTAGTTTTCGGGGTGACGGGCGAAGTCAGGATTACGGCTGATAGCAAGGCGGTTATGCTCGTTCATTCTTTGTTCCCATTCTTTGCGTTTAAAGGGGAGTTTAAGGT
>JAGHVI010000109.1 GCA_018064385.1 Candidatus Minthenecus merdequi | reverse complement strand
CTAAAGTCTGAAAAATATGTTAAGGGTGGTTCTATAAATTAGGTTGAGACGATTTTGAAGTTTATTTTTAGCAGATTGCTGTGCGAAGGAAGTCGCTTTAGCAAAAGCAGAAAGATGCAAAATTACTGCAAACCGAAAGCAAAAAGCTTGCTCATTTGCTGAGGTGCAGCGTAATTTATCAAAAAATAAACTCAAAAGCGTCCAAAGGTCGTGCAAACGAGAGCAGAGATAAACTTGTTTAGATATGCCAAGTGCAGCCGACCTTCTCCAATTATGAACAATCCTATGATATAACATACAAACATAATTAATAGAACTACCCTTAATAGAACCACCCTTAAATATCACTAATGTATGTCTTTTTTTGACCTGTTAATGAACCGCCGTTCAATACGAAAATACGATGAACGGATAATTGAAAAAGAAAAATTGGATAAAATCCTAACCGCTGCTCTTATGTCACCTGCATCAAAACGTACCAATGGTTGGGAATTTGTTGTCGTTCAGGACAAGGAGATGCTCAAACGTCTCTCTGTTAGCCGTGAAATGGGGTCACAGCTTCTCGAAGGTGCAGCTGCCGCCATAGTCGTATGTGCCGACCCTCGCAAAAGCGATGTTTGGTTCTGCGATGCTTCAATCGCCTCACTGATTATTCAACTTGAGGCTGCCGACCTTGGTCTTGGTTCTTGTTGGGTGCAGACCTACAAACGCCAGCACACAGAGACTGAGACAGCTGGCGAGTATATTAAGTCTCTCTTGGGCATACCTGCCGAACTTGAGGTGATGAACATCGTTTCCCTTGGCTACAAGAACGAGGAGCGCAAACCTTACGACCTCGACAAACTGCTCTATGACAAAATCCATTACGACAGGTTTTGACATAGTCTTTCTTGGTGCTGGGAACGTGGCGACAAACCTCGCCATTGCCTTGCGTGATGCGGGACTCAACATTCGTCAGGTCTATAGCCGCACAATAGAATCAGCCTTATGGCTTGCCCATCAGGTAAATGCCAATAAAGACAGTGTCTGTGCGATTTTCGCAAGTACTGAGGCAATAACTGACCTTTCGCTGGTCACACGTGACGCAGATTTTTATATCTACTGCCTAAAAGACGATGTCCTGCAACAAGTTCCACAATGGAAAATGCCGTTTTCTAAAGGCATTCACATTCACACGTCGGGAACTTGTGGCATAGAGATTTTCCGTGATGCAGGGTGTCGGGAATATGGGGTTTTCTATCCGTTAATGACCTTTACCCGTGACAAACGTACGGATTTTAGCCGTGTTCCTCTCTTCATCGAAGGTTCTGACGCTGTGACGGAAAAAAAGATAGAGACTTTAGCACGGATTTTGACAAGTCAAGTATATGCTATGGATAGTTGTGCGAGGGCAAAACTGCACCTTGCAGGGGTTTTTGCCAACAACTTCACCAATGTTATGCTGACCATAGCTGACGATGTGGCACACAAAGCAGGTGTTGATGTCAGTATCCTCATTCCTCTTGTGCAGGAAACGCTCGACAAAGCCGCAACAGGTAATCCATTCAGCCATCAGACTGGTCCAGCCGTCCGTGGCGACAAAGGCACAATTGATGCCCACAGAAGATTGCTTGCCGACCACACCAAAGAACTTGAAATATACAACATACTGACAGACTATATAGAGAGTCGCAAAATTTAACTAATCATTCGATGAACTTCAAACAGAAATTGAACGACGTAAAGGCTTTTATCTTCGATGTTGATGGAGTACTATCCCCTAACACCATTCCTATGGATTCTAATGGTGTTCCGCAGCGCATGAGCAATGTCAAGGATGGATACTCAATCAACCTTGCTAATCGCCTTGGCTATATAATAGGAATAATCACTGGTGGCAAGGAAGAGGCTGTCCGTCTGCGCTTTGAGAATCTTGGTTTGAATCCCGCCGACATCTACCTTGCGCAGTCTGACAAAGTTGCCGCCTACGAGGAGATAAAGGCAAGATATTGCCTTGACGACAACCAGATAATGTATATGGGTGATGACATCCCTGACCTCAAGGTTATGGAGAGGGTAGGAGTGCCAGTTTGTCCTGCCGACGCTGTCCCCGAGGTTCAGGAAATTTCCATTTACGTTTCTAATATTGCAGGTGGTCGAGGTTGCGCTCGCGATGTTATTGAACAAACCCTCCGTGCGCAGAACAATTGGATGTCCCACCCTGATGCTTACACTTGGTAACCCATTTATAAAGTAAAATCCCTAAACACTCTAAAAATCCAATCAAAATGAATATACTGCTGACAACCAACCTTCCCCGTGAAGGTTTCACCGAAATGTCAAGTCACAATGTGATAATGCCAGAAAAGCATAAATTCACACCCGAGGAGTTCCTTGAACTAATTCCTGAGGCAGACTTCATAATCTCGACTTTCGACTATAAAATCACCCGCGAGATGATTATGGCCGGTAGCAAGTTGAAGGCTATCATTAACTTTGGCGTAGGCTTCAACAACGTTGACCTCAAGGCGGCAAGTGAACGTAACCTAATAGTTACCAACACCCCTCTGCCTGTTATTGAGCCAACAGCCGAACACGCCTTTACGCTTATGCTTGCCGTCTCTCATCGTGTTGCAGAACTTGACCGCCGTATGCGTATGCCTAATTCAGACATTGAGTTTGGTGTGATGATGAACCTTGGTGTGGCAATCTACGGTAAAACACTTGGCATAATTGGCATGGGCAATATCGGCAAATCCGTTGCCCGTCGTGCCTCAGCCTGCGGAATGAAGATTCTTTACAACAAACGCCACCGCCTCAGCCCAGAGGAGGAAAAAGAGTATAATGCCACTTTCGTTGAGGTTGACGAACTGCTTCGCAACTCAGACTACGTCTCCCTCCATTGCCCATATACTCCCGAGACACATCACATCATAGACGAACAGGCATTCGCAAAGATGAAAGACGGTGCAATACTCATAAACACTGCCCGTGGAGCATGCGTTGACGAGGCATCGTTGGTACGTGCATTGCAAAACCACAAACTATTTGGTGCGGGACTTGATGTCTATGAGTTTGAGCCAAAACTTACCCCAGAACTCTACACCCTCGACAACGTAGTACTCTCGCCGCATATCGGCACAGGCACCATCGATGCTCGCATAGAGATGTGCCACAACTGCTGCCGCAACATACAGTACTTTCTTGATGGGGAATACCCTAAAATGGATAGAGTGAATTAAATTGTCGGCAAAAACGAATATTCTAACGAGCTGATGGAAATACATTTGATGCCGTTAGGCATAAGATAAGATAGCCAGCCATTCCTATGGCTGGAAGATAAGCAAACAACCCACTTTAGGTATAGGATAAAGCAAAAATATAAAACACACTATTTATTAATACCAAACAAAATGATTAAAGTAAAATTTCCCGATGGTTCTGTACGCGAATATGCTGAAGGAACTACGGCGTACCAGATTGCCGAAAGCATCTCGCCACGTCTTGCTGCTGACATTCTCGTAGCGACGGTCAACGACCAGATTATGGAAATCAA
>JAGHVI010000161.1 GCA_018064385.1 Candidatus Minthenecus merdequi | reverse complement strand
ACTTATTTTGGAGCATTTATTGGTCTGCTGATGCCTTTTGTTTTTGGAATCCTTTTTCTTGATACCATTGGCGTAAATATGGACCTCACTTCTGTCCATAGTTTTCTGCGTACTCCGAGCCTTCTTATTCGTTTCTCTTGTGTTGCTCTTTTCCCTGATATGGGAGCTGTTTTTGTACTTAATTCTCTGGAAATGTGGAAGACCTGCCGTGGCGTTTTTAGTGCAATTGGCATTTATTTCATTGTTGGCTTTGTCTTATATTACGTGTTATGAGGTATTTCTTGGTTGCTGGTGAAGCTTCGGGCGACCTTCATGCGTCGCGTGTGATGAAAAATCTGATAAAACTTGACCCTGAAGCAGAATTCCGTTTCTTCGGTGGTGACAAGATGTCTCGTTATGGTGGTGACCCTATAGTGCATTGCAGGTTAATGTCTTTTATGGGGTTTGTCAATGTGCTGAAAAATCTTGGTAAAATAAACGAAATACGCAGACGTGCCGAACAGGTTTTGGCTGATTTTCGCCCTCATCATCTCATTCTTGTGGATTACCCTGGGTTCAATCTCAGGTTTGCCGAATATGTCAAGAAGGTTATGCCTCAGGTTGTTGTGCACTATTATATAGCACCCAAGTTGTGGGTGTGGAAGGAGTGGCGTCTCAAGTCTATCAAGAAGTATGTTGACCATATGTACACCATTTTGCCCTTCGAGACTGAGTGGTTTGGTTCTCGTGGTTATCAGGTCGAGTATGTTGGCAACCCTTCGGTTGATGCCATAGTTTCGTTCCGAAAAAGAGGCTTTGATGCTTCTCTTTTCCGTAAATCACACCACTTGGACGAACGCCCTATCATCGCATTGCTGGCTGGGTCTCGAATGCAGGAAATATCCTCTTGTCTCCCATTGATGGCGGATTGTGCGCAACAAATGCCTGCTTATCAGTTTGTAGTGGCGGCTGCTCCAAACATCGATATTGATACATATCATAAAATTTTGGGTAATGCTGCTGAAAACGTATCAATAATCAAGAATGTCACTTACGAATTACTGACTATTTCAGATGGCGCAATTGTCAATTCTGGAACAGCAACTCTCGAAGCTGCTTTGTTCCGTGTGCCACAAGTCGTTGTATATAAGGTCTTTGGAGGAAGGTTAACTATGGCATTAAAACCTTTTTTCCTCAACACTGAATATGTCTCACTGGTCAATATAATAGCCCGTTGCGAAGTCGTTCGCGAGTTGTTAGGTCATCATTTCACAGTTGACGCTACTCTCAGAGAACTCAAACGCGTGCTCTCTGTCGGTCGCTCTGAGATAATTGCTGGTTACGATCGTGTCATCGAAACCCTTGGTCCCTCAGGTGCAGGCGAACGTGTAGCTGAACGAATAATCACTTCATCTCGATAATTGATATATTATTGTCCGCTAAGTATTAATATCTTGCGCGCATATATGTAAGCGCACTTGCACGCGCAAAAAATGACCTATAGACCATCTTTTTTAGTGAAATAGTTGAAATAATTGGAATCACATTTTCAACTATTTCAATTAAGTAATGAGTAAATAACATCTTGGTACGATTGCTCCTGTTTAGGAGTATATCGATGAGTCTTGTCATAGGTGGAACTACCTTATTCCCCTTCTGTTTTGTCCTAAGTTATTTTTCGCTATTACTTAATTGAGCAAAATGGCTAATAAACATTAAAAAAATAGGATGTCTAAGTCAGGCGAAAAAA
>JAGHVI010000110.1 GCA_018064385.1 Candidatus Minthenecus merdequi | reverse complement strand
CGAAAGGGGCAAAAGCACTAGAACACCACAAATTTCAACCTGTACCGACTTTTCGGATAGTCTCCCACTTAATTCAAAAGCGCCCAAGTTACTCATAGTACTGCCTTCTAGGCTGAACATGCGAAACTTGAGTGAAATAATTAGTTCGTTTTATCTTCCCATTTCGGTGGCAGCATTTGGAGAAGTAATCCAAAGCAAACGTGCAATGGTAGGACAGACTTGAGTTATTGTAGTTTGTTGTCCGGTGTTTTCAAGTTGTGCGTCAGGAGCAAAAATCAGCAGTGGTACAAACATTGGGTTGAATGTTACTGAGTTGGGGTTGTCCAAATCGTTGGCTCCAGGTATCAAGGTCAGAACTACATCACCTGAACGGTGTTTATAGTGCGAATTGGCTTGCCTCGATATGACATCAAACGAGTTTGAAGATGTCGGCATAGCCAACGTGTGTGCTGGTGTTGCTGTCAAAACAGTTTGGAACTCTGAAATGAACTGAGCTGTCTTGTCTTGTATCTCGTTCAACTGTACACTTTGGTTGTCAATTAGTTGGTGATTTAAGAATATCTGTCTGTTATGGTATGCTGTTACCCATTGTCCTTGACCATAAAGAGCCATCAGATATGAGTTTAACAATGCAATGGCGCGTTCGTTGTGAAATTGTGGTTGCGGCAGTCGTTTGTCGGTGTCGTTTGTTGTGTGACTTATTTGTGGCGTGGCTGTCAGGATTATGATGGCGTTGTTGAGTCCTACGGCTATATCTAAAGCATTGAGCAAGGACGCAAGGTTTGAATCCAAACGTTTCATTGCATCCTCGTATTCTGCGCACCGTGTTCCTTCCGAAAAAGGGGTTTTGAGCGAGTATTCTATCATCAGCATATCCGGTGATTCGTCTGTCCCGAGATTATCGTCTTTCAATGCACGAATTGCCAATTGTGTGATTATGTCGTTGACGTATGGTGAGTTGAGCAATTCTGATATCTTTTCGGACTCTTGAAAAATAGGTCGTGGCAGATTCCAGGTATTCTTGGTACGTAGAGGATAATGATATAGTGTGATGTTGTCGATAGGTTGCCAAGGCTTGCCTATCAGCGTTTTGAGACTGTTAGTGCTGTTTTGTTGCAAAGCCCAGAGGGGTAATCCTTTGTTGTAGTATTTAGATGTTGCCCATTCTCCGCTATTGTTGTCCAACCATACCACTGCATCTGCCAAATGTCCACCCATCATAATGGCAGACTCTGCATTTCTTGCAATAGAATAAATTCTGCTGGTTGGAAAAAAACTCTTCAATTGGTCGCTTATCGTGTTGGCTTGCAACATTCTTGGCGACACTTCAATATCAGTGTTTATACCGTCAAATCTTGGGTCGTTTATGCAACTTATGACTTCGTTGTCTGCCATCGAGTAGAAGTGTGAATCCACTATTCCGTGCAGGTTTGGTGTTGCCCCTGTCATCAGCGTTGCATAAAATGTTGCTGGCGAAAAACTATTCCAATTGCATCGGGCATTCGGCAAATATATTGCAGCTTCGTTTGTCAAACGGGAAAAACCCTTTGTCTCGATTGAAGAACTGTAAGTCTCAATGTCGTATGGTTTTAGTCCATCAACACTGATAAATACAGCCAATCGCGGTTGTTGCGCCATAACAATCTGGCTTGTTATGGACAACGCTGAAATCAACGCCAAAGTATTGTGATGATGATGGTGAGAGTGATGGTGATGTCCTTTTGATGGTTTTGGTGCCACCTGTATTTTGGGTCTATGAAGCCACCCATTAATCACATTCTTAATACTTTTCGAGTATGTGAAGTATATCATTAACTGTATCCCGAATACTAATATCGTATAACCTGTCAGAGGCAACGTACTGCCCTGAATGCCCAACGCATAGAGTATGAAGAATGCAGTTGTCATCAAAGTTGCCAACATTGATGACAATGCTTTTATTATATGGAGTCTCTTGAAAAATAAAATGATTGCCAATATACCATTGAATGGATTGCACCACAGAATGTTGTAGTTGTCACCGACTAATGGATGTGACGAAAAGAACATCAGGAAAACTATCAGCAGCGACAGCAACACTGTAACCCACAGAACAATCTCGGTAGGCAGGAACCAATAGTGGCGTTTTTTCTTGATGAACATTACAACAAAAAGCAACAACAGCAAAATTGGGAATAAGAACAAAACTGTTGTGACAAAAAAGTTCTGGGTTTGTTCTTTGAATTGATTTTCATCGTTGAACAGAATTTCAGGTGTGTCAATGATTGGCTGGTTTGTTGTATCGTTTTCCAGCGATGTTAACATAAGCACCTGCATAGCTTCGATAGGAAAGGTGCTTATGTTTGTTGTCGGAACTACGATGTCTGCTTGTGAACCGAATACGAAATTTATGCCTATCGAAAGCCATGAGTCGGGTTTGACGTAATGGTTGACCCATTGCCGATAGGTCAAATCCACATTTTCGCTCATACATGATTTTGTCGCGCCAGCCGAATTCAGAATTATGTTGTAAGCACGGGTGGCGCAGTTGTCAAAAATGAAGTTATAGCGATATGTACGGTTTTCTGGACGGAAGTTTGTCTGCAATTTTCTCCATAAATCGCGTTTTTGAATGGTGTCAAAATTTATGTGGCTTTGATAGACTATAGTGCCGCGGTTTCGATATTCCGACAGGAATGCATTGGTGCTTGAAGCGTCAACAATATAGTCGGTTTCGCCTTTTACGAAGCGATATATGAAGTGTGGTGCGTCGAACGAGAAAACACCCCAGTTGACAGTTATGTCCAGGTCATTGTCAACAACACGGATACCTGTATGTCCGAATTTTTCATAACTGAGTTGTCCGGGTTCGCAAGTCAATAGATAAAATTCGGCGGAGTCGCTGATGTCCGGCAGGTGTTGAGACTTGACAAATGCTGTTGGTAATAGGGTTAAGAACAATAGGAAAAGTGTTTTTTTCATCGGTGCAGTTTGAGTTGTTGTCCTACGCGGGCAGGTGTGCCATATTCCATGTCGTTCAGTTTATAAAGTGCTGACAGACGAATGCCGAATTCTTGGGCAATCGAATACATACTGTCACCACTCTTGACCGTATATACAGAAAGTGATTTGTCGGCTTGACCTTTTTTGTATGACAGATAAACCCAGTCTCCGGAGTGGAGTGGTATAGCTTCGGGCAGGTCGTTGAGATATAGTAATCTGTCAATGTTTATATTGAACAGTTTTGCTATTCTGCGGAATGATGCTTCGCTAGTCAATTGGATGCATTTCACACCATTGTTTTCGGTTACTGAGTATGTAGCTGTCTTATCAACAATGACATCACCGACTTTGACGGTTTTGGGGTTGTTGACCAAATTTGCCTTTTGTTCGTCGGTTGAGTTGTCTTTTTCAGATGACTCGTTAGCTGCAATTGTTACTGCTGCAGAGGCTTTCGCAACTTGTCTTGATTGGTCTGTTTTTTTTGCAGGAGATGTTTGTTTGTCTGCCGTTTTGTCGCTTGCTATAGTGTGTGCCTTGTCGTTACCGTCAGTTTTTGTTGCAGATTGGGATAATCCCAAATTTTTACCTTGGTCCAAAAGGTAAAGTTCGTAAGTTTCGATGATAGTGATAAGTTTCTGTGGATAAGCAGGGTCAGTTGCATAGCCGGCCTGACGGAGACCTTGCGCCCACAAGCCATATTCGGTGACTGCATAATCAAAAAGAAAGGCGTATCGCTGACGTTTCAGAAATTCGGAGTGGTCGTCAAACGAGGCTTGTGCTGAGTTGTAGCAACGGAAACATTCGTTAGCTGAGTCATCGTCTTTGTTCATCGTTTTGCCATACCATGACGAACCGCATTTGATGCCGAAATGGTTGTTGCATTCGGTGGCGAGGGGGCTGTTCCCTGCACCACTTTCCAGTATGCCCTGCGCAATGGTGATGGCGGCTGGAATGCCATAACGTTCGCGGCTGTCAATGGCAAACTGTTTGTATGTGTCGATGTAACTGTCGTATTCGGGCAGTCGTGTCTGTGCTGCAACTCGGGTTGCTGCCATCAGAATGATGATTGACAAAATTGTTTTCTTCATAATCAGAGTAATATGTTGTTTGTTTTACTAAACGCTCACAACACCTGCAATGTGAGGATGAGGATTGTAGTTTTCCAGTTTGAAATCTTCGTAGCTGAACGAAAATATGTCTTTTACCGATGGGTTGATTATCATATTTGGCAGTGGACGCGGTTCGCGAGTCAGTTGCAATGCTACCTGTTCGCGATGATTGTTGTATATGTGTGCATCGCCCAATGTGTGCACAAAAAAACCGGGTTTCAGACCGCAAACCTGCGCAACCATCATTGTCAGTAAGGCATACGAGGCAATGTTGAATGGCACACCGAGGAATATGTCGGCTGAGCGTTGATAGAGTTGGAGACTGAGTTTGCCGTCTGCCACATAGAACTGAAACAATATGTGGCAAGGTGGCAGATTCATATTGTCAATGTCAGCAACGTTCCATGCTGACACCAGCAGACGGCGTGAGTCGGGATTGCTTTTTATCTGGCTGATGACTTCGGTAATCTGGTCAATGTGTCCTCCGTTATAGTCGGGCCACGAACGCCACTGATAACCATAGATGTGACCGAGGTCGCCTGTCACAGGGTCTGCCCATTCGTTCCAAATGCGCACTCCTCGCTCCTGTAGCCAGTGTGCGTTGGTGTCTCCGTTGAGAAACCATAACAGTTCGTATATGATGGATTTAAGGTGCAATTTTTTGGTGGTCAGCAGTGGAAAACCCTCGCTGAGGTCAAAACGCATCTGATGACCGAAGATGCTGGTGGTACCTGTTCCTGTACGGTCGCCCTTTGCGACTCCTTCGTCCCGGACGCGTTGCAGTAATTCAAGATATTGTCTCATTGTTGTTGTCTTTATCTTTTTTGGTTAGAACCATTCTGCGAATTCTGCGTGAAATGTTGGTTGGTGAGCCAGTCGAACCATCGCAACAGCAACTCCTTTATTCTGCGAATTCTGCGTGAAATAATTGTAGGTAGCGAAGCGTATCGTCATCGTTTTAGAAATAAATCAATAGAGTTTGTATGTGGTTTTCAGCACTTTGAACTCGGTTCTGCGATTTATTTGATTGCAAATTTCCTGCTGCTCACTCTTGAGATTCATAATGAACTCCGGTGTAAGTTCGTCACCCTCCTTCAGAAATTTATATTGTTTAGCCAATTCAGAAGATACAACAACCGGTTTGCTCTCGCCATATCCTTTGGGCGTAATCCGTGCTGGGTCGATTCCCGATGCGATAAGCCAGTTGACAACTGACTGAGCACGTTTGAACGACAATTCGTTGTTTGACTCTTCCGAACCTACCATATCCGTATGTGCTGAAATCTCAATCGTTATGTTTGGGTTGTCAGTCAGTACTTTCATCAGTGATTTTAATCCTGCTTCGGATTCAGGGGTGAGCGTCCATTTCCCGAATTCGTAGAATATGTTGTCCATTTTTACGGCTTTGTTCAGCGATACCAACGTGAAATCGTTCGTGAAGAGTTTGCTGCCTTCAATCTGGAAGGTATTGAACTTGTACGAAGCATTCAGATAACCGCGTTTTGATGCCATCATTGCGTAACGTGCACCTCCTACGGTCAGGTTTACGGAGTATGTACCGTCCATTTTTGCCCGACTCTTGATGATGTCTCCATTGTCGCCAACCAATCGTATAATTGCCTCGCTGACAGGTTGTCCTGCTTCGTCAACAATTTTGCCCTCGATGGCATAGACGATAGGGTCAAAGAAGAAGTGGTATATCCGGTCAATGGCTTTGCGTTGGTTGCGATTGGACGAGAAGAATCCCTCGTTGCGTGTGGAGTTGAACGTTATGCCAAAGTCGTCCGATGGCGAGTTCATCGGTGCCAGCAGGTTGTGTACAGTCCAATGACCGGCTGTGTCGCATGTGGCTACATAGAGATCCAAACCACCCAGACCGACGTGTCCGTTCGATGCAAAATACAGGGTTGTGTCGTTGAACACGTATGGGAACATTTCGTCACCTTTGGTGTTTATAGGGGCGGGCATCTCGGAAGGAATGCCCCACGAACCATCTTCCAATTGATCGGCAAACCAAATGTCCCGTCCCCCTGTTCCACGGCTGTTGTCAGTTACGAAGTAGAGCCTATTACCATTTTCGTTTAACGCAGGATGACCTACCGTGATGGTTGAGTCGTCAAACAGTTTGACCTCGACTGGCTCAGTCCACTCCATACCCGAACGTTGTGCCTTGAAAATCTGTCCTCCGGCACGATTGGCATCGCAATGAGTGAAGTAACATGTGCGGCCATCGCGAGTGAAACAACATACACCGTCATCTTCTGAGGTATTGATTGCGCCCTGTGCTGTTGTGACGGTTTCCCATTTGCCGGCCTTGTTGCGGTGGCACATGTAAAGGTCGTTGTCGGCTACACCTGTTATGCCGTTGATGGGTTCTTTTTTCTTGTTTTTTCTGCCCGTCAGGCTGCTGTTGCGGTTTGAAGTGAACATAACTATATTGTCATCCTCCATTCCTACAAACATAGGACAGAAATCTGAGTTTTTCCGTGAGTTGAAATGTTTGAACTCTTCTAGACGATAACGTGTGAACCCCTTTTTCAGTTTTGGCATTTGTTCTACGGATTGTAATCCTTCCTGCGCTTCCTGGTTGTCTGGGTCAATGATCAGATATGCATGGAAAGCGGTGCTGGCTTCCTTGTAACGCTGTTGCGCCAACATTGCCTTGCCCAAATATAGCAGAGCTGTGTCATTGCCTGTTT
This sequence comes from Candidatus Minthenecus merdequi, assembly GCA_018064385.1. Taxonomy (GTDB): domain Bacteria; phylum Bacteroidota; class Bacteroidia; order Bacteroidales; family Paludibacteraceae; genus Aphodosoma; species Aphodosoma merdequi. Next base: position 8,657 of record JAGHVI010000110.1, on the reverse strand, counting down.
TTGATTTGATGGCAGTCTGCATACATTTGGCTGAACGCTGAAAATCGCTGAGCCGCCAATAACAGATGCCCATTTTGTAGTTTACCTCCCCTTTCAGTTGTTTGTTTTCTTTCCCCTTCAGCTTGCGATTGACCTTTTTGTATCGGTTGACGGCATTGAAGTACTCACCGCTTTCGTACATCAAGTCGGCTTTCGCCAACTGCTTCCTGACATTGCAACTGCCGAGAAACAGAATGAGTATTAACAATATACTGAGTTTTTGTTTCATTTTATCGTCATCGTTATCGTCATCGTCATCGTTTCGTTGTGCGTCTTGTGACAATTCCGTCAATCGTGGTTGTTATATAATCGTTGTTATCTATGACAGTCGTACGTTCGCCATCGTGATATGGACATCGTGCTGAAGATAATCGGGGACGACCCTCCTCGCCTGTCCTGAGGTCTATCAGGTATTGTGTAGAGTCGGTTTTGTCAATATATACCGTGTCGCCCTCAATGAGAGGCTGGCAGGTGATTGGACGCTCGGTTCGAACCTTCCATATAAACTCGCCTGTGACAGCGTTCAGACAATAAAGATTGCGATCGCACCCACCGAACAAGAGTCGGTTGCCGACTGCAATCGGTTTGGTCACTATACGCAATACCGTTCGGTACTTCCATTTGACCTTGCCTTTCGTCAAGTCCAAACAATATAACATACCGGAGTCATCGCCAAAGTAACAATATGAATCGCTGACAGTTGCTGCTGTATAAATGGCGTATGGATTGCGGTACTGCCATACAATGCTGTTGTCCTTCTGTTTTGATTTTTTTTGTTTTTCTGGCTCAAGATACATCTTTGCCTCAATCGTGATGGTGTCGGCTGGGTGCAGACTTCCGCCCAGCTGTTTGCGGTTGAGATAGAGCGTTGTGCCCCGAACATATCCGACAAGGTATGAACTTCGGACATCCTCAATGGTGAAGCCACACACCTGGTCGTATTCCCTTCGGGCGAACGTGTTGTCCGCAGCATTGATACACAGTTGCGTATTGTGTTTGCGTAACAGATTGGTTATTTCTATCCAATTGTCGATTGAGTTGGTGGAGAGTCCGTTGGATGTGAATGCAAGAATCGGTGTTTTTTTGCCTATACTCTTCAGCTGATTACGAAGCCACAGCATATCCTGCGGCAGGAAGTGCCCCTTTGTAGAGTCTGTGATTAGCGAAGTGTTTATGCCCAGGAACTGAATGCCATTGACATTTGAACGGAAACGGTCATCACCGAAGATACGCTTGAAATCAGTGCCGGCGGTCGGGCGGTAAGAGAGGTCGCGGTTGCCTGGCAATACCAGATATTCAAGTTCGGATCGTTCTAGTATGTCGTGAGCGGCAGACAGTTGGGCGGGAGTGCCGTTTGCTGTGATATTGCCCAGGAGAACCACAACAGCGATATCTTTCATTGTTTTGATTTCGTCCAGAGCGTGTTGCAATAAGCAATCGGCTGTGTCGGCGGTTGAGAATTCGGGGTTGCACAGTACGACGAAATTGAACCTGGCGTCATTTGAGATGACCTGTCGGGTATAGTCGAACAGGGATTCGGCATCGTCGGAGTGCGATATGTTTTTTCGCTGAGCCATCGCTGTGACCGCGGCTGTGATGAGGAGAAGAAGAACTGTTGTTTTTTTCATTGTGAGTTTTTTAAGGGGAGTTTTTTGCATTCAATTATGATTCGGTTGTTGTTAGTGTCAGTGGTGAGGAATATGTAGCGTTCGCCACCTTCAGCTGTGCCGAATCGTTTGCGGATTTGGGCTACGGTCATCGGGAAGTTTCGCACTGCAATGTTGGCTTTTCCCTTCAGAATCTTTGCTGCATTGCGTTTGTTGAATATACATATTTTCGTCACGGTGAATTGCCTGCCGGGAAAATCACCTTCTGTGACGTAGAGATGCGAACTGGGGGCAATCATTTCGGCATTGTATCGCTGACAGAGAGTTTTCCACGCACCGCTTTTCATTTGGGCAGCGTATGGTTCTGCTATCACTTGACCGACCTCAACCTTACGAGCGTATCTCCCATTTGCATTTTTTTCTTCAGATAACTTGAAACTTGTCCTTGCATTCCCGTCTTTTCGCAGTTCTATCGCTTCAATATCTGTCTCGTCTGTGTCTTTACCGACCACAGCAACCAATTCTTTGCATTCGTTGTTCACCGATATTATCCACAGTTTTTCGGGCTTGAGTGTCTCAATACACTCTTTTAAATCCAGCATCGGGCTCAGTTTTATAACCACCTTTTCGGCTCGTGCTTTGAGCCGTGGAAGCAACATTTTTATGTTGGGTATGCAATCCTCTGTCTTAAATACTTTCTCTCCTGTTTCGTCTCGTCTGGCAGGATCAATAAATGCTAACCCTATACGCTCGTCGCTCGACATAAGCCACTCTTCAGCCGTCATTTGACGTATTTCTACGTTGTCAGCCATCAGTGGAATATTGTTGCGCGCAGCTTGGCATATATCGGCATCCTGTTCGATATATGTCATTTGTTCACACAATTGGGCGAGTGACAGTGTGTCAATCCCTAAACCTCCCGTCAGGTCAACGCCTTTTTCGTAGAACCCACCGACAATTTCGCGTTTGAATGTAGCGCATTTTTCTGATGAACACTGTTCGGTCGAAAGCTTTGAAGGAAAACGCACACCTTCCACTGACGAAAAGTGTGGCAATTTTTCCATCATCCTCTGTCTCAGCTCAATCTGCATCAGCGCAGTGCGTAATTCTTCGCCTTGAATATGGTGTTTCCTCAATGCCAACTGCCTTACATCTTCTCGGATATGTGTCTTGACAAAGACTTCTATTTCTTCATTCCATACCACGCTGCAAATTTACTGCTTTTTTTTTAATTTACCAAACTATTAGCAGAAAACTTTTCAACGTCCCGATACGCAAAGCTAATCAACCATAACAGTCTCATCTGTCTCGGCATAATAGAGACATCCCTTCACTTTGTAACCTAATGTTTTGAATGCATTGCAGTACCCTCGAACCTGATTGATATATTTGTCGCTTTTCTGTCCGAATTTCCAGTCTATTACAACAATTTCGTTGCCTTTTATCATTACTCTGTCTGGCCTTAGTGTATGCCCATTGAATGCCAACTCTACTTCGTTCCATACTTTCTCCCACTCTCGGCTGAACCATCCGTGATTCTTTACTTTTTCCCATATGGCACTTTTCTCTTTGTCCAATTCTCCGATTTCGTCTTCGTACCTTATTGAAGCAAGCCATTCGTGTTTCTCTATGCCTGACTCTTGCTCTTCGCTTTTTGGTATGCGAACATCAATCGTTCCTGGCAGTTCTCCCAACTCAATAGTTTCGCCATGTTCACGTGTTTTTACAATATCCTTTTGTAAATTTTCTTCTTCCGTATCTTGCGACTCGTTAATCTCTTCTATTATCTCTTCGCCCCATTCCTCTAACGCTTTTTCCAATAGGTCAACCATACAGAAATTTTCGTTGTGCTTGAACTCTTTGTTTTTGGTCTTGTTCCCTACAATCAACAAGTTGCGTTCTGCTCTTGTCGTTGCTACATACAGGGTATTCAATTCGTCTATGCAGCACTCTTCCCACTCTTCTGTCTGCTTTTTTGCATAAATAGACCCTTGCACGTTGCTTTTGTATAAATCCACAAACACATGGTTTATACCATGACTGCACATTTTTTGCGGAGTTTCAACTGAAACCATTTTGTCGTGTCGGCTATTAAATCCGCATTCCCACGATGTGCTGTTCATCATTATTGCTACATTTGTGAACTGCAAACCTTTCGATTTGTGTATGGTCATAATTTTTACTGCATCATTGTCTGCTGGCAATGGTACGCATGCTGTTTTGCTTTTTTCCTCCCAATACTCTATCCATCTGCTCGTGTTGCCTTCGTTGTTGCGTACCCACGTGCGAATTATGTCTGCCAATGTGAATACGAAAATCCTATGCGCACCTCCATCAATTTTGTCCATTCCATATCTGCGAACTATTGCCATTGTAATATGCTCTAATGGCATCCATCTCAAATTTTCAATCAGTTCAGTGTCTAATTCACTGCTGTCGCTTATACACCTTTGCAGACTCATCAATTTTTTTGTATCCAAATCGTTGCCGTTCGATAATATGTATTTCATCGTTGCAATTATATATCTGACACAGATGTCGTTGCATACCAATAACGATTCTGTTGATACGAATTTTATTCCTGCTTCTGCCAGAGCATTTGCAACGTATTGTGCTTCATCGTTTTTTCTGACCAATACTGCACTTCCACTGAATGACCCTTCCTCTTTCAATTCGTTGAACCATCTGATTATACGTTGCATTGCAAGTTCTTGAAATGACTCTTTTTTAGCCTCTGTTAATGCAATCTTGACGCTTCCTCCTCCTTCCGACTCTTTTGCGCATATTTGGTGAACGTTCGAGTATATGAGTGGCATGTTTTTGCCCATTGTGTCAGCAAATTTTTCTGCTATCTTGCCATATAGTGTGTTGTTGAAGTCAACAATTATTTTGCTACTTCTATAGTTTGTGTCCAACTCTTTCTCTATGCATTGTCCTTGAAAAGCTTCGCTGATTCCAGTTTGCAATATCTTCCAGTCTCCGTTTCTCCATCGGTATATACTCTGTTTGACATCGCCCACCACAAGAGATTCTTTCCCCAGGCTGTTGCTTTCGTTTATCAGTGGAATAAAGTTCTCCCACTGTTTCTCTGAGGTGTCCTGAAATTCGTCTATCATATAATGGTCTGTCGCCAAACCTGTCTTTTCGTATATAAAAGGTGTGCTACTGTTGCTCACAATTTCGTTTATCAAGTGGTTCGTCGATGAAATAAGTATTGTATCGTTTTCTTTGCAAACTTGTGATATCTCTCTGTCTAATTCTGCTATGACGCCAGTGTAGTTGATGTTACCCAGAATTGCATTGTATGTGCACAATTCTTCGCCTTGCTCAATTTCCATTACTTCTCTCAGTTTTGCCGTTAGCCATGCTCCGTCTTCTGGTGTTGCTGAGTTTTTCTTTTTGAACCATGCTTCTGGGTTTCCAATCGCTTTCAGCAATGAGTTCGATGTTGTATTGTGTTTCTGTACGGCATTTGTACAGTGTGAAATAACGCCATCAATCCCTTGTAACTTTCTTTCTATATCGTCCCAAATAGTGTTCGCTTTTTCTTTGAGTTTATCTACTTCCGCACGGAGACTTTTTTTTAACGCTTCAGCTTTGTCTGGACCAAAACCACTGTCTGGACCAAAGTCTCTATATGAATCTGTTAAAGTGTATTTTGCAATTTTTATCAGTGCTGGTCTTATACTCCATTTCTTGCCGCTTCTTATTGATTCGTTCATCATACTCCCCAAAAATCTTACCAGTGCTTTCCCCTCTGGTGATTTCTCTTCCAGTCGGTTTAACATGTTGTCAACAGCCTCTTCCACAATAGCGTCTGTGTCTAAGTCAACAACCGGTGTTTGGTCGATGCCTAATTCTCGAATGAATGCGTTGACTACTTGATTGAAGAAACTGTCTATTGTTGATACTCTCACCATCTGCCAATCCTCCAGAATATCCTCTAACAATAAACCCGCTACTTCTCTGATTCTCTCCTCGGTAACAAAACCTACACTCTTTTTTACCCTCTCTACATAGTCAAGTAGCCGACCTTCCCTCATTTCGTACAGTGCTTTCACAATTCGCTGCTTCATCTCGTTGGTCGAGTTGTTCGTGAATGTTATTGCCAGTGTTCTGCGATGCACATTTTTTACCCACCCTGTACCATTCGTCAAATAATGACTCTCTGCCTTCATCAAGTATTCGATGTATTTTACTGCCAATGTATAAGTTTTTCCTGATCCGGCAGACGCTTTGATTATCCTTATCATTATGATTATTTATTATGGTGCAATTTATGTTGCAAAATTACGAAAAATAATTTGGATATACAAGAAATAAGTTGTATTTTTGTAGCCGTTTTTTTTTACAACGCTATCACAATGGAAATAAAACAACAACATATCTCCAACTCGCTGAATTGGAGAGTGAAACATATCTCTGACAAAAAGTTTGTTTATGTACTTGCTCTGATAACTGGTTTCGGTTGCGCACTCGCTGCATTCATTCTCAAGACTGTCGTCCACTTAATTCAGGGGTTTGTTACTTCGCTTACGCATAACGATGTCAATTGGTGGTATCTTTTCCTCCCTGCCGTTGGTATTGCCATCGCATCTTTTTATGTACGTCGTTTCGTCAAAGATGATATTTCGCATGGTGTTACCAGAATTCTTTATGCTATTTCTCAGCATAAGGCAATCATCAAAATCCACAATATGTGGAGCTCTGTTATTGCCTCAGCCGTAACTATTGGTTTTGGTGGTTCGGTGGGAGCTGAGGCTCCTATGGTTCTTACTGGTTCTGCTATAGGTTCAAACCTCGGACGTCTCTTCCGCCTTGACCAACACACTCTTATGCTCCTTGTTGGTTGTGGCGCAGCTGGTGCACTTGGTGGAATCTTCAAAGCCCCAATCGCTGGTGTGACTTTCGTTATGGAGGTGCTGCTCATCGATTTTACTATGAGTTCAATTGTACCTATCCTTATAACTTCCGTCACTGCAACAACTTTCGCTTATATGTTTACAGGCAGCGAATGTCTTTTCCCTTTCTCGGATTATCAACCTTTCACTTTGCATCGTGTGCCTTTTGTTATCGTCCTTGGACTTGTCTGCGGTTTTGTCTCTCTCTATTTTACACGTGGTATGAACCTGCTCGAAGGTCTCTTTCGCCGACTCAGTAATCCAATAGTTAAGTGGTTGATTGGTGGTGTTATGCTCGGAACATTGATTTTTCTTTTCCCTCCTCTTTATGGTGAGGGGTATGACAGCATCGCTTCGCTCCTTACTAACGACCCCTCAATGCTTTTCTCCCAATCTCCTTTCCACTCTTTGCTTGACACTTCCTGGGGAATTGTCCTTTTTCTTGGCTTGATTGTCTTTTTCAAGATTTTTGCTACTGCCGCTACTAATGGAGCAGGTGGTACAGGTGGTATTTTTGCACCATCACTTTTTGTAGGATGTCTTACCGGCTATGCCGTAGCCCAGGTTTTCAATATATTCAACATTCCTGTTCCTTTCACCAATTTTGCCTTTGCTGGTATGGCTGGACTGATGTCTGCTGTAATGCACGCTCCGCTAACTGGTATCTTTTTGATTGCTGAACTGACAGGTGGTTACGACCTTTTTATGACTTTGATGATTACTTCGGTGGTTGCCTATCTTACGATTATAGTATTTGAACCGCACTCGCTGTACGCTATGCGTCTTGCAAAAAAAGGTGAGTTACTCACTCACCATAAGGACCGTGCAGTCCTCACTCTTATGAAAATGGATAATGTCATCGAAACTGACCTCCTCACCGTTTCCCCAGAAATGTCCCTCGGTGAGTTGGTCAAAGTTATTTCTAAATCCCACCGTAACATTTTCCCTGTCGTTGAGAATTATACTAACCGTCTCGTCGGTATCGTCACTCTTGACGAGGTTCGCAACATTATGTTCCAACCGCGTCTTTATGACCGTTTCACTGTTTATAAACTTATGTCAATCCCTCCTGGAAAAATTCTGCAGGATATGCCTATGGACAAGGTTATGGACATTTTCGAAAGCACTGGTGCTTGGAATCTCCCTGTCGTTGACGAAAAAGGTGCATACATAGGTTTTGTCTCCAAATCAAAAATCTTCAACATCTATCGTGATGTCCTCGTCAATTTCTCCGAGGAGTAATTCTAAAGATGAGTTCTATTAAAAAAATACCTAAGTAACAAGAAAGTTGCTTAGGTATTTTTTTAACAGGGTAATAACCTAAAAAAGCAAGACCAGCCGGAGCCCGAGAAAGCTGTAGCGGCAGTCTGGACTATTGGCGTCGCGAAAAGTAGAACGGCAGCCCCAGGCATCGAGGAACCAACCGCCACTGCGAAGCACACGGCTCGACCCAGTCGAAGGTCCTGTAGGGTCAGTCTGCGATGAAGATGAGTAATCACCATACCAATCCGCACACCACTCATATACATTGCCACTCATATCATATAGCCCTAATTCGTTCGCCATCTTTGTGCCTACTGGATGAGTCTGGCTTGAACTATTGCTTGTGTACCATGCCACATCATCTATGTTGTTACTGCCCGAGTACTCATACCCTCGGCTCTTGTTTCCTCCTCGTGCGGCAAATTCCCACTGCGCCTCAGTTGGTAACGCAAATCTGCGACCTGTTTTCTGGTTCAACTTGCTGATAAACTCTTGGCAGTCATTCCAATTTACATCCTCCACTGGCAGATTGTCTCCTTTAAATTCAGAAGGATTGCTGCCCATCACTGCCTGCCACAACTCCTGCGTTACCTCTGTCTCACCAATGTAATAATCACTCAATGTTACACTGTGAATTGGCTTCTCGTCAGAGTCTCCATTCTCAGACCCCATCTGGAACGTGCCGCCCTTAACCTAAATCATTTTGAACGAAACCCCATCAACGGTAATTGTTAATTTAGACGGATTGACTGAGTCATCTTTTTTACATGACGCAACAAGCGCCACAACAAGCATTAGATAAAAAAATTTTTTCATAATTGTGTATTTTTTTGATGCCTACTCTTTA
>JAGHVI010000017.1 GCA_018064385.1 Candidatus Minthenecus merdequi | reverse complement strand
GCTGTTACCATCCACGTTCTCCAGGGTGAGCGTCCAATGGCTGCACAGAACAAGTCTATCGGACAGTTCAACCTCGAAGGCATCGCTCCAGCACGTCGTGGCGTTCCTCAGATTGAGGTAACCTTCGATATTGACGCTAACGGTATCCTCAACGTATCCGCTAAGGATAAGGCAACAGGCAAGGAGCAGCAGATTCGCATCGAGGCATCTTCTGGTCTTTCTGAGGAAGAAATCAACCGCATGAAGGCTGAGGCTGAGGCTAATGCTGAGGCTGACAAGAAGGAGCGCGAGAAGATTGACAAGCTCAACCAGGCTGACTCAATGATTTTCTCTACTGAGAACTTCATGAAGGACAATGCTGACAAGGTTCCTGCTGACGAGAAGCCAGCTATCGAGGCTGCTCTCCAGAAGCTCAAGGATGCTCACAAGGCTCAGGACATCGCTGCTATCGACGCTGCAACAGCAGAGCTGAACAATGTAATGCAGGCAATGTCACAGAAGATGTACGCTCAGGCATGTGCTCAGCCAGGTGCTGATCCAAACATGGGTGGCGGCTTCAACGGTGGTCAGGGCTTCAATGGTGGCCAAGGCTTCAACGGCGGTGCTCAGGGCGGCCAGCAGGGCCCAGACGTCCAGGACGCCGACTTCGAGGAGGTGAAGTAATTCGCCATAAGAATCGATAAACAAAAATAAGAATACAAAAGGAAGTCCGTGTAGCTCAGCGAGTTGCACGGATTTCTTGTTTTGTTAAATTTTGTTGGATTTTCGGACTTTTATCAAGTTTTACCGTATTCTTGTCACAGATTTGGCACGTCACTAAACTTTAGACGTGGTGTCCCTAATATCCTCTTGTGGGAACTTAATATGATATACGGTAAAAGATGGCTACATTAAAAGTTGAAATCAAGCGCAAATGCGCTATCTGTGGGAATGTGTTTCTCGCAAAGTTTTTGGACTCAAGGTATTGTTCTCCAAAATGCCAGAAAATTGCCAGTGCAAGAAAAAAGGCAGAAGAGAGACGCTTGCAGAGATTGGATGAACTCAAACAACGTATTCCCGATGCAAGGGATTATATCTCCATTGCAGAAGCGGAGGCATTGTTTGGTGTAAGCAAAAAGACCCTACATCGTTTAGTCCGTAAGGGAGAAATACAAAGTATCAATCTTGGTACTCGCTTAACTCGCATCAGCAAGACTGAACTCTTGGGCAAATTCCCATTGCGAGAAGAACCCATCAATAGGCAGTATGCCTTGCCAAAACTCTACAACATGGAGCCTGAGAATTGCTACACCATTGGTGAGATATGCCAGAAGTACAAAATCAATGATAGCTCAGTGTGGGCTCAGGTACGAAAGTATGGCATCCCATCAAGGCAGATTGGCAACTATGTGTATGTACCCAAAGAAGAATTTGATAAATTATATAAGTCCGACGTATGAGAAGAAAACTCGCATTAACAAAAGTATCAGTGAAACTCCGCAAGAAAGAGTTTCATGAGGGATGGTATCTTTATCTTGACATTTATCCCATCTATCAACCAGGTAGCGATAAGCCACAGCGCATTCGAGAAAATTTGCATCGTGACATAACCACTCCAGTATGGGATAAGTCGCAGCCATGTAAAACTGATAAGGATGGTACTGTCAGTTATCTGCCCAAGCGTAATCAGAATGGCGTTATCATCTGCCGTTCTGCTGTAGATCAAGAATCGTGTATCTTTGCAGACAACGTCAGAGCATTGCGTCAACATGAGTATGACAATGCCTCATTGTATTCAGAAACAGATGCCGCTCAGGCAGAGTTGAATGAAAAAGGCAAGCAAAACTTCATTCAGTTTGTCAAAGACTTGTCGAAAAAGAAACATGCACGCAGTTCTGAGTCAATCATCGTTAACTGGAATCGTGTATATGATTATCTCTGTCTGTTTGCCAAGAGTGACTATATTCCTTTCTCTCAGTTGAGTCAGAAATTGATGGAAGACTTCAAAATGTATCTCCTAACAGCTCCACGTGGAGACAAGAGGAAAGGATTACTATCACAGAACACTGCAAATACTTATTTCGCCATATTCAAATGTGCAGTACATCAGGCATTCATTGACGGTTATATCACAGTTGATATTGCCGCAAAGGTAAAAGGGGTTCCTGAAGAAGAGGTAAGACGTGAGCACCTAAGCCTTGA
>JAGHVI010000041.1 GCA_018064385.1 Candidatus Minthenecus merdequi | reverse complement strand
TGGACTGGTATTGGTGCAGTGGCAACATTTCTGATAGGTATTTTTGCTTTTGGAGATTCATCCTCATCGTTGAGAATGTTATTTGCACTTCTCATCCTCGTTGGAATAATTGGACTTGAAATAACAGGAAAATAAAATATATACCCCATGAACTGGTCTGGAATACTTCTCGGTGTATCAGCATTTCTGCTGATAGGCGTTTTTCACCCAATAGTCATCAAATCAGAATACTACTTTGGCACAAAATGTTGGTGGGTCTTTGCTCTTTGCGGAATCGCATTTGGCATCGCATCTCTCTTTATCAACAACACAATAATCTCTGCCATAGTAGGAGTAACTGCATTCAGTTGTTTCTGGTCAATTCTTGAAATTTTTGAACAGAGGAAAAGAGTAAAAAAAGGGTGGTTCCCAGCAAATCCCAAACGTTTGGAAAAAGAGAATAGAGCCAAAGAAAAGAAAAGGAAAGAATGATTTACCTATCATTAGGTACAAATATAGGAGACAGGCGTAAAAACCTGGACAAAGCTATAGAACATCTGCGGGCTTTCTGCAACATTGTTCGTTGCTCGTCAATCTTGGAAACCGAGCCTGTCGGCTTTGTGTCCAGGAACAGATTTATGAATATGTGCGTAGCAGTCACAACTCAACTTTCACCGTTTGAACTCCTTGATGCAACGCAAAAGGTTGAACGGTCAATGGGACGGACAATAAAATCAATCAATGGCATTTACCACGATAGAATAATAGACATCGACATCATTGACTATGATGGAATAAAGATAGACACACCGCAACTGACACTTCCCCACCCCAAAGCGAGAGAAAGAGATTTCGTAATGATACCGCTTAACGAGATATCATTCAATTTGTAACTCTGACAACCGAACCGGTCACAGAAACATTGTATCGACGGAGAACTTTTGTAGAAGGACCTTTTGTGGGGCGACCGGTTCCGAAACCAATATCATATTCCGAGCCGCACTCAGGACACGTTGCACGACCGGTTGACTCAGGGACAATACGGATTTCGCGATTGCATTCATAAGGGCAACAGAGGTCAAAAGCATAAAACCTGTCGTCAAAACCATGGAAAATCAATAGTCCTGAAAATCCAAGATACTGATTATATTCAGTAGGAGTCGTTACTACATAATAACCGCCTTGTGTGTCAAGAATAGGAGCATAAATAAGATAATCAATCGAATAACTGACAGGATATTTAGGCACAGGCGACTCCTCGTTAACCTTTTCGCACCCCACTGAAAACAGAACCGTCAGAACCAATACAAGATATTTCAAACGCATCATATATGTAGTTATTCAGCCTAGAAGGCTGTACTATGAACAAGATATTTCAAACGCATCATATATGTAGTTATTCAGCCTGGAAGGCTGTATCTCAAGTTACACATGTTCAGCCTGGAAGGCTGTACTATGAGTAACCGAGCACATAGTGCTCAGAAAGGCTATATGTACCTGCCTGGAACACTCGTGCAAGTGAGCGCAGAGTCAAGCTTTACTTGAACTATGCCGAGTGCAGCCGAGTGTCGAAATTCTCAATGGCAGTACCTCATGTTGCTTCTCACAGCAATGGTATGACTCTCTCTAATGCCATCCCGCGTGAACCTTTTATCAGAATCCACTTGTTTCTGATGGAACAGCTCTTCAGATGAAATGTCAAATCTTCGGTACTCTCAAACGGTTGGAACTTGTCACGGCATCTTGCACTCATTGTTGCCGACTTTATCGCACGGCTGAACTCACTTCCTACTGTATAAATCGTATAGAAATTGGTATTCTTCAGCAGCTCAATCACGGTGCGGTGCTCCACTTGCGCAGCATCACCCAGTTCCAGCATATCCCCGAGGATTGCAATCTTATCGTGATAGTTCGGATTATTGTCAAACTGTCGGATAGCAGCCGACATACTCGTTGGATTTGCATTGTAGGCATCAACCACCAGATGGTTGTATTGCGTCTGCGACAATTGCGAACGGTTGTTGGCAGGCGTAAACCGACACAGCGCACTTATGCAATTGTGCACATCCACCATATTGCGCTTGGCAACAGCCACGGCAGCCAGCAGATTCTCATAATTATAATCCCCGAAAATATTTGTCGTGTACTTATTGTATTGATAACTGAACGTCATCTTCGCCTGGTATGGAATCAGTTCAAAACCTTCTGGATAACCTACATACCTGCTGTACTGACCGACAGCTTGCATCAGCGTAGGATTCTTCTCATTCACATAAATCACACCTTCACGTTCCATCAGAAAACGGTAGAGTTCCGTCTTCGTCCGGACAACCCCCTCGAACGAGCCGAACCCCTCCAGATGTGCCTTCCCCACATTGGTAATAACTCCCTGGTTAGGCAAGGCAATTTCACACAGTTCATTGATGTCTCCTGGGTGCGAAGCTCCCATCTCAATAATGGCAAACGTATGTTCACGGGTGAGTCGCAGAAGGGTCAGAGGCACGCCAATCTGATTATTCAGATTCCCTTGGGTACAAAGCACATTATAGCGACCAGACAGCGCAACGTTCAACAGCTCCTTGGTGGTAGTTTTTCCATTCGTACCGGTTACTGCCAGCACGGGTATGTCAAATTGCTGACGGTGGTGACGGGCAAGCTTCTGAAGTGTTTCCAGAACATCATCCACATATATCAGTCTTTTGTCATCGCCGATGCCGCTTCGGTCAACAACAGCATACTGACACCCCAAATTAAGTGCCTTGATGGCAAAATCGTTACCATCGAACTTGGCACCCTTGAGTGCAAAAAAAATTGTTCCCGGTTTGCACGAGCGGCTGTCTGTCACCACGCCTTTCGAAGACAGAAAAATCTCGTAAAGTTTTTCTATTGTCATTTTTATTTCAAGTTAGTTATATAAGTACCTCAAAATTTATTTTGAGGTACTTATTTTGAGGTTTTTTTTAACTTAACGATAACGATGACCCTTCGATAGATTCAGGGGCAAGGTTATCGTAGCGAAGCGTATCGTTTTCGTTATCGTCATCGTTATACAGAACTCCCCTTCAGTTTTATCTCAGCAAAAGGTATTATCATCTCGTTCATTGATATACCTCCATGCTGAAATGTATCTTTGTAATACGAAACGTAGTAGTTATAATTGTTCGGATAGGCAAAAAAAGAACGGCCCGTTGCTATGAGATATGACGACGAAAGGTTCGGCGAAGGCAGTCCGATGCTGTTCGGTCGTTTCACCTCGTAAACATCTCGCATATCGCGTTTGTCCATATTCAGGGATTTCCCAACTTTATATCTCAGAGAAACCGATGTATTACGGTCACCAATCACTTTTATCGGCTTATCTATATGCGTCATACCATGGTCTGTTGTTATCACTATACGATAACCGAGACGCCCCATATTCTGCATAAGGTCAATAATACCGGAATGGCGAAACCAATCAACAGTCAACGACCTGAACGAAGCCTCGTTGGCAGCCAATTCACGTATCATTGAATTATCAGTCGTGGCATGCGACAGCATATCCACAAAATTGACAACCAGAACCGACAGAGGTGCCGTACTGCGCTTCATCTCGCTGAAAACCTTGTCAAGCGAGTTGGCTGATCTTATCTTGTTATACGTGAAATATGTATCGTGACGACGGAAACGGTCCAATTGCGTTCTCAACAATTCCACCTCATGTATATTTTTTGACTCTTCATCACCCTCATCAACCCACAGATCAGGAAACATTTGCGAGATTTGCAAAGGTGTCAGTCCCGAAAAGATAGCATTCCGTGCATATTGAGTGGCAGACGGAAGAATCGAAAGATAAAGTTCATCATTCAAAGTCTCAAACGACTCGGACAAAAGATTTTGCAGCAGACACCATTGGTCGTAACGTAAATTATCTATAACCATCAGAAAGACCTTAATGTCGCTATCCAACATTGGAAATATCCTTTTCTTGAAGACATCCATACTCAACAACGGACGATTGTCACTGTTATTTATCCAATCCTCGTAGTTGACCTTCACGTAACGTTGAAAAGCATTGTCTGCCTCGTCCATCAACGAATGCAACATCTCGTGCAATCCTGTATCCTGGTCAGTCAACTGCAAATCCCAACGTGTCAGTCTTCGATGCAGGTCAAACCATTCATTGATTGTAAGATGTTCGGATATTTCGCTTGACAGTTGGCGGAACTCTGTTTGAAAACGCTCAATGGTCTGTACCGAAACAATCTCTTTTTGGTGCAGGTGTTTCTTGAGCGTCATCAGTATTTGATTAGGATTGACAGGTTTAATGAGGTAGTCGGCTATGCGGTGTCCCAATGCCATATCCATTATGTTCTCCTCCTCGTTTTTGGTTATCATAACCACCACAGCATCAGGCCGCACTCGCAAGATAGCAGCAAGTGTCTCGATTCCATTCATACCAGGCATATTCTCGTCCAGGAAAATTATGTCATAGTTATGAACAGTCACCATCTGTATGGCATCAGGACCATTACTGCAAGTCGAAACCTCATAGCCTTTTTCTGCTAAAAATATAGTATAAGGCTTGAGAAGTTCAACTTCGTCGTCAATCCAAAGAATTTCTTGTTTCATTATTAAGGTGAGTTCAATAGATTCATTTTGCGGTTTTTTTTAACTTAACGATGACCCTTCGACAGATTCAGAGGCAGGGTCATCGTTTTCGTCATCGTCATCGTTAGTTTACCCTGAGCTCGTCGAAGGGTAGCGAAGCGTATCGTTAATCTTGTTTCGTTGCTGTACGTTCCAGATAATCGTTCAAGGTACGCAATTTACCGATAAGTGACAGGTCGTCCATTGATATTATGACAAACTGCGAAGCTCGTATGCCGGCTTCGGCTTTCATCTTGTCGAAATACCACTCCCCCTCTTTTCTTGTTTGAAACTCGGTCACTATGATGGAATGGCGTCCGTCTATTATACGCACCTCCAGGTCGTAGGTGTTGACCATAAAGTGCGTAAAATTATAGGCAGCCATATCGTACAGTGTCGAATAAGCTTGTTGTTGATTCTGTCCGTCAAGCACGATAACAAGAGCATGACGCGCCTCGTCGTTGTAAGTAAAATCCTTTGGTTCCTCGTCCTCAGCTTTATCTGATTCCGAGCGCATCTGCTGAATGGCATCACTGTTCTTGCCCGTTTTGGCTTGTTCTCCTTGGTTCATCAGAGCCAATATATCACGACAGACAGACGACACATCTGCCGAAGGATAAAGACTCACCACATCGTTCAATGCAGCAGCAAAAGCATTTTGATTCTGCGTCTTGCCTATTGTCAAAGCATCAAGAAAAGCAAATTTTGGCAAAAGTGTTGAAGTCGGGTAATCACGTTTGACAGCAAGGTATGAGTCACGGACTTTGGCATATTCGCTGGCTTTATAGAACTCGTAAGCCTGCATATACAACGAGTCCTGCACACGAAGCATAGTTTTGTTATGTTCCACGTAATTAGGGTCCGAAAGCATCAATGCGTAAGTCGAGTTAGGATAACGGCGTAGAATTTGCTGACGGTAGTTTTCGATAATCTCGTCATCTTCCAGTTTGTATCCCAGCCGGTAGCAGCAATACAGCGACTCAATGTTGAAAGTGTCCTGAGGAAATCGTGATTGATACTGGTCGTGAGTGGTATATGACATATAATACTCCTGCAACTGGTCATCCAACAGCACAGCCATATTGTACAGAGCATCGCTTATTTGGGCATTCGAAGCAACGAAATCCTCGGGTGTCCTGGGAATCTGCGACAAATAGTACTCAGGGTCATATTCAGGGCTCAAAAACTCTTCTTCACCCTCCTTTCCAGGTTCTTTCTTGCCTTTTTTCTTTCTATCATCGACATTTTCGTCATCTTCAGTCTTACCGGTATTTTCGTCCGAAAAAGCAGAGGTTATCTTTGACGACCTTCGCCAGTCATCCTCCAAACGACGGTTACCCCACTTCTGACGGAACACCTGTTCTCCTTTGGTCAGGAGTTGCTGATTGTAGAAATACCATTCCTGCGACCCAAGATTCCGACTCATATCCAAACGTTCCGGAGCCTGGAATCCCTTTTCCTGTTTATCTTTCAGTTTTTGTTCCTCGGCTGCTGCCTTAGCTTTTGCACGGGCAATAAGAGTGTCAACAATCGTTCTCTGCTGCTCTTCGGTCAAAGCCGAAAGCATCTGCAGAGAGTCCTGCAAGTCAATAGTATTCTTGTATTGCGCCAGTTCTCCAAGAATCGTTGACAGTTTCGAGATTCGCCGGTATTCGGGATGAGTATTGTTTATCAGGTTTACAGCGGCAGCATAGTGCGGCTGAGCCTCAACGTACTGATGACGGGCATAGTACAGGTCGGCAAGTGTTATCAGCAGTTTTGCTTTGTCTGTTCCCTCGCGCGTTGAAGATTCAACCCCCAAAAGGTATGCTTCAATGGCTTTAGCCGTATCATTGTGAGCAAGGTATATGTTGCCTTTCGTGCAGTAAATCTGGTCCAGATAATCCTTATTACTATAGTTTTTGGTCATCTTATCCAGTTTCTTAAGGTTCTTCACCCAATTTGCTTCATCTTCCTCGAGAAGCATAAGCCGAGAGTTAAATTCAAGCAGGTAGTCCTGCGATTTTTTAACAGCAGTCTTCAGATACGGCTCCGCCTCGCGGTTTTTCCCTTGGTTATGGTATAATTGTCCGAGAATGAAACTCCATCGTGCCTTCAGAAATCTGTCTTTTTCGTTATCAGCAGCCAGTTTGAGGAATGGTATTGCCTCATTTGTTTGTCCATCGGAGAGCAGTAACGAAGCTTTCGTTGCCGTGTAATCTTGCATCAACGAGGCAGGAATCTCCTCAGGCTTTATAGCGTCCAGAGATTGCTGAGCCTCGTAAATCCAACCGTTCAACTGGTTTGCCCGAGCAAGCCAAATCTGCGCTTCACACTTGATTCTGAGGTCTGAAGGATAGTGACGGAGAATGTAGTTGAATGTAGCTGTTGCACCGATGAAGTCGCCTTTATGCAGTTCCGCTTTTCCCAGCAATATCCAAGCATCCTTGACCCCTTTGATGTACTCTTCCTGATTATAGAAATACATATATTTAGGGTCTTTTTTCTTGGCAGACTCAAACGAAGGCTTACGGGTAATGGAATGTTCCTTGATGGCTTTCCTACATTTCAGTATAACAACATCCATTTGCGAAGTCGCGAGTGATTGGTTATCCTTGACAGCAATGGGAAACATCGGCAGGGGCTGTGTATAGTCATCCTTTTGGCTTGAGTTAATCAACTTCATTCCCTCTTCGTACGAATTTCGTGCGTTAAAGTTGATGTTGTACTTGCATTTCGTTTGGTGGAAGGAGCGTGCAGCAGGAGTGTTTTTTCGTGTAGAACATCCTGACAACGTGACAATTGACGCTATAAACAGCAGTATTAGTATATGTCGCATGCGATGAGCCATAATATCAATGTGCAAATTTACGAATATTTATCGAAATGAGCAAGTCTGTCAACAAAAAAATTTGTAACTTTGCACGTTCATTTTCAGACAGATTATGCATACAGTTCATTCTCTCAGTAACGGGTTACGTATCTTACACTTGCACAATAAATTACCAATAGCCTACGTCGGTGTAGCCATTGATGTCGGCACGCGCGACGAGTTGGAAGACGAGTCTGGCATGGCGCATTTCACCGAACATATGATGTTCAAAGGCACATCGCAACGCAAGGCATGGCAGATCATCAATCGTTTGGAGAATGTGGGAGGACAGATGGATGCATACACAACAAAAGAAGACACATACATATATTCCATTGTGCCTACTTCGTATATCGCACGGTCGGTAGAATTGTTGGCAGATTTGGTACTCAACTCGACATTCCCCGACGAGGAACTTGAGAAAGAGCGTATTGTTGTGCTTGACGAGATTGACAGTTACAAAGACACCCCATCTGAGTTGATTTTTGACGAATTTGACGAACATCTTTTTCCTTCAGATCCGATTGGTCGTCCGATTTTGGGAAACGAAGAGTCGCTGAAAAGTTTTGACTCAGCAAGTATGAAACGTTTCGTCAATAGGTGCTATACACCCGACAGAATGTTGCTTTTCTGCGTAGGCGATTTTAACGAGAATCATCTGCTCAAACTTGCAGAACGTTATTTCAACGCACCTTTGCAAACTTCCGTTGCTCGCAAAGCCATAAACTATGACACACAACATTTCGATGTCAATGTCAATATGGATACAAACCAGGTACACTGCATCATTGGCAGATCATTCAATCTGCCTCAGCCCTCAGAGCGTCATGCAGCCATCCTGCTGAACAACATTCTCGGTGGACCAAATATGTCTTCGCTCTTGAATATGGCAATTCGAGAGAAACACGGCTACTGCTACATGATCGAAAGTTCCATCGCCTGGTATGTTGACACTGCTGTCTGGACACTGTATTTCGGCTGTGATTCCGACAATCGCAAGAAAGCCTACACTTTGGCACGTCACACACTTGACACATTACGCCATACTCCGATAACAGCCCGCCACCTTGCCATAGCAAAAAGGCAGTTACGCGGACAGGTACTCATCGGCAGTCAGAATTTCGAGGCTGTCATATTATCTCTTTCCAAGAAGGTTCTGCACAATGAAACCATACGTACGAACGAAGAGATTCTTGCAGACATTGATTGTCTCACAGCCGAAGAGCTGATGCAATTAGCCAACTCACTTTTCACAAATCTTTCAGTTTTAACCTACCAATGAACCTGTCGCAAAAAGAAAAATACCAGCAAACAGAGCAAGACATAGATCTTTATGTAGAAGCACACACATCACCTGAACCTGATTACCTCAAAGAGGTTTTTCGCAACACCAACCTCTTCACTATCAATCCTCGTATGATGTCAGGTCATTTGCAGGGACGTTTGCTGAAGATGCTTGTAGAATTAACTGGGGCAAAGAAGATAATAGAGCTTGGAACATTTTCAGGATATTCAGCACTTGCTATGGCTGAGGGACTTCCTCAAGATGGTCGTCTGACTACCATCGAAATTAACGACGAGATGGAAGATTTTATACGTCGTCAGTTCGCAACAGCGTCTCATGGCAAAAAGATAGATTTGATAATAGGAGATGCTCTTCAGATAATACCAACACTCACTGACAGTTATGACATAGCATTCATTGATGCTGACAAGCGGCTCTATTGGCAGTACGTCGAAGCACTGATTCCTCACTTGCATATCAACTCACTGATAATTGCAGACAACACCCTTTGGGACGGCAAAGTGCTTATCTCAAATCCTTCGCCTGCAGATCGACAAACTCATTCAATCAAATCATTTAACGACCGCATAGCCGCAGACCCACGTTTCGAGCCGGTAATGCTTCCGCTTCGCGATGGTCTGACACTGATTAGATTAGTAACCAAGTTGTGACTATTAGGGTGGTTCTACCAATTATGTTTTTTAGAATAGAATCATTAGGATTGTTGTGAAGCATATTTACGATAGCATGGACGAACAACAAAAACAAAGATTAGCAGTCCGAAAAGATGTGCGATTGCCATCATCCAAAAAGTCGCATCGTAACTGAAATGTTCAGCGACAACTCCCCCAAGAAGAACGCCAAGTCCAAGACCTAAATCCCATGATGTAAGAATTGTGCTATTGGCTGTGCCACGTTGATTGTGCGAAGCCATAGAAATAATCATAGTCTGAAAAGCAGGCCAAATATGACCATTGCCTAATCCAATCAAAATCGCTGAACCATAATATCCCACCATTCCAGGCCAAGCAATAAAAATAAGATAACCGACAGACGAGAGAATAACACCCTCGAAAGCATTACTGACAAGTTTGCCTTCGCGGAGAGATTTGCTGCCCCAAAGCCTGGAAATTATAAGACCGATAGACAGAAGGAGAAAAAAAGTTCCCGTTCCACTGGTAATACCAAGATGCTCTTTCCCATAAATAGCCAAATAATTGCCGATAATACCCCAACAGAAACCACAGACAACAACATTGGCAGCAAGAAACCAACCTTTTGCAAGGAAAAATCTGTCCAACGAAAGTTTACTCTTGTTCCGGACAATCGGACGACTCTCAACTTTCACGCGAGAGGCAAGAAAAAGCCCAATTCCAGCGACAAAGAAGGCAATCCAGAAAAGAAAGTCAAAGTTATGAGTCAACTGATAAATATAAACACCGACCGAAGGGGCAATCGCAGAAGCAAGGTTATTGCTGAGACCGTAGAAACCAATACCTTCGTTACGACGCGAAGCGGGGAGGACATCAATTGCCATAGTACTGTTTGCAACCGTTGATGCACCAAAAGGTCCACCATGAAGCGTACGCACCACAGCAAAAAGGACTAACGTACCTGCCACAAGGTAGCCACCGACAAATATAAAATAGGCAAAAAGACAGCAAAGAAGAACTCGTTTGCGAGGAAACGAATCAACAAGGAAACCACTGAATGGACGCATAAGCAAGGCAACAAGGGTATAACCCGAAAGGACAAACCCTATCATATCCTTGGTAGCATGATAGTTTTCGCTAAGGTATAATGGCAAGAGAGGGGTAAGAAGATAAAAAGAGAAGAAGAGTGCGAAATTTGTCGCCATCACACGATTATAGTTCGCATTCCACAATTTTTCGGATTGAGACATACATTCTGGGTTTTTTGAGGAAATTCTACAAATTGTCTCTTCAGAAGGGTTTTATGGGTGGTTCTATATCAATTTCTTTTTGACTCTTAAATCATACGCCCGATAACCGTGTTTCGGTTTGATACGCCACATCCAACCGGCTGTTATGACGATGCTCTGAGGCGCAGAGACAGTGAAATTATCATAATCACGGGTGAAAATGCTGGAAAAACTGCCATTATAGCGAACATTCAGTTGATAGATGCCCGCTTTTGCTGTATTGACTTCAAAGCCAAGCATCCCGGTTACTCCATAATCAAAACGGTGTGCAACAGGCAACGAAAATTCAGGCAACTCACTGTCAATAGGGTCTCTTTTTTTTATCATATACCCAATGCTTGGTCCCAGGTCAATATGGAAACGGAAAATACGTCTGCCAAAAGTGATATGGGCAAATATGGGCATTTCGATGTAATCGAATGTACGTTGACGATATGAATTTCCGACTTGACTTTTGAATCCACGCTGATCATAATTCAACTGAAACCAAAGTCCAAAATACTTTTCCAGAATCACACGGTATTGAATACCAATACTGGCTTGAACAGGCATACGGGGTTGCGACACAGCAGGCTTCAAGTTGAAAAACGAAAGGTTCACACCACCCGTTATGCCAACTGCATGTTCAGGAAGAATAAGCGTGTTTTCCGTCTCTTGACAAAAAGCAGAAAACAACGACAAAGAGAAAAACAATATGGCTGCAAGCCGTTTCATTCGACCGAAAGATTAAATCCGTTCCACATCACCCGATAGATTCGTGTGTTCAGCCATCGGCCATCGGTCTTGACGAAATTCATTTCAGACTGCAGGAAAGGACCATCGTTGTTGACGATGAAAGTGGTTATATCATAACCCAAAAGGTCAAAACGGATGTCTGAAGGTACAGCACGGTGTGTATAAAGTGTACGGTATTGGCTTTCGTAATTTTCGTCAGCCCTGTCATAGAACAGTGAACCGTAAATAGTTGGCGAGAAGCGACGGGTAGCGACACCCCACTTACCAAAGCCCCACAAAGCGAGATTATTGTAATGCTTCTCCGAGATGACATCCAGTATTGGACGGACGTCAACGCTCAAATTGTCAGCAATCAGCAGTACAGTGTTCCCCGAACTGTACACACGGATGAGCGAGTCAGCATTTTCGGGTGTCATATCAACCTGGACATAGTTTTTCTTTTGTTCTCTGAGAATGTTCACCAATTTGTTGGCAAAAGCCGAGCCTTTCTGATTGTCACCGCAATGGGCAATGATATACCTGTCGGCAGGATGCGAACTGAGTTCCCGTCTGATTGCCACATTCCACCACCAATCCTGCTGAGGGTTGAACTGATAAAGTTTGTTGAAGAACAGCGATTTGTCTATGTGGGATGAGAATGGAACAATTATCTTTATACTGTGTTTTTTTGCATAGCTTATGACAGGTTCCAATTCAACAGTAAACCCTGGTCCGACAATAACGTCAACTTTTTCAAGTTCCTCAAGGGCAAGAATCGAGTCAAGCACGCTCTTCTGTCCGTGTGTATCCCAAGCCCAGACCTCAATGTCACGGTCAATCAGCTTTTTTGTTTTAATCTGGTTCAGGGCTATCAGCGAACCACGGTAGAACTCAATGAACGAAGACTCAGTGGTCTTGCCGTTTGTGAATGGCAATATATAAGCAATTTTCAAGGCATTAGGGTCAGCTTTTACTTCGATACGTTTATGAACGGCAGGAACAGCCACCGAAGAGGTATCAGCCTGCTGGTTTTCTGGTTCAACATTATCTGTAACAGTAACTTCTGATTTCTTAAGACGAAGTGTCTGACCTTTTTTTAAACCATTTTCGGCTGACGGATTCAAATCCAGCAAAGTTGACATCGGCACATTGTATGTCTTCGAGATTGAATAGAGAGTCTCGCGTTCCTTGACGACGATTGTTTCAGGAATCTCAATGACATTGTCAACAGACTTCCTGACATCATTTTCTGAACGGGTCAAAACCTTTTCGTAAGAAATGATGAGTGTATCGCCTGTGTGTATAATTCCATTGCGTATTGAAGGATTATAACGAATGAGCGTGTCCAATGGTACATTATATATTTTGGCAATCGAATAAGGAGTTTGCTTATCCTCTACAACATGTATTGTTTGCGGAGTGGAATTACGGGTTATCTTTCTTTTGATAGGAATCAGAAGTTTGTCACCCTCGCGTATTTGCTCGGTCAGGCCAGGGTTGGCATTATGCAAATCAACCTGCGACACACCGAATTTCTTACCGATGGCATACAGTCCGTCACCTTTCTGAATAGTATATTGATAGTAGTCACGACCATTCTTCTGGACAATAGGACAGTCAGGAACAGCAAAAACCATCAACGAAAAAGTGAGTGCAAACAAAAAAAGGAGAGTACGTTTCATAAGGTATCATTTTAATCGCAAAGTGGGTACAGGTCTCCACGGGGGTTAACAACCATCACCGGCACTTTTGCAAGTTTGATTATTTTACGTTCTTTAGGTCCGAAAAAGATGTCATCAAGCCCATAGTCACGCGATGCACCGATAATGCAGAAATCACAATCCAAGGCAAGGGACTCCAGCTCAACTGCCGAACTGTCTTTCCTACCTTGGACAACATCAAACCTGAGATTCTGCGTTTCCAGCAAATTGCCTATCGAATCTATATTACGTTGGGCAGCACTGCCGTAATCATTTGGTTTGAAAACAGTTATACGACTATTGAAATAGCGTGCAAACGAACCGCAATAAGGACCCTTTTCACGGTCTTCCATAAAACGGGTGACAGGCAATGCAATGTGACGGCAGGTGAACTTCTGACCTTGACGGACAAAGATATAAGGCACTCTCAGCTTGCGTGTCATATTCAGCAGATATTGAATATCAGTTCGTTTGTCAATGCCGATAACCACCATAGCGGCATCATTCTCCTCAATCCACACGTCCAGTTCTGCCATCCGTTCAAAGTCAAATTCAGCAACCGAGAACTGCATTGTTTCAGCAATATGCGAAGCTGTCTCCCGCGCTGTTGACAAAGCTTCATTTTGGATTGATATTACAGCTATTGGTCTCATTTGTTGATTTTGTGTTCCTCCTCTTTGTCTTGTTCTGCACGTTTTTTGCGACGTTCAGCCTTCTGTTTTTCACGAAGAGCACGTTTCTGTTCCTCCAGCTCCTCTTTTGTCGCACGTTTCGGGCGATTGAAAATATCATCACGGTCCTTCGGGCGGGTGTCGGTTTGCCAGGTGAAATTGGCAAGTTTCATCATATTGTCGTTTATCTTCTCCATTGGATACAGAACAGCGTGAGGCTGCGGAAAAACGTTTATTCTATGCAGTTCACCGCCATTGAAATAGGCAAACATACTGCTCGATGTCATATGATTCAGTCCTATGAACCGTCCGTTGTCTTGAGGGAAAAATATAGACTCGGCATTACCGAGAACTTCGATGTGTTCAATCGATGTATCGGCAAGAAAAGCAAGAACATCCTTTCCGCATATCTGGTTGAAACGAATCGAATCAAGTTGCTGCACTATTGTTGCATTGCCGATCACGTGAGCATAGTCCAGCTTTTCACCTTTGGGATATATACGCACCGTGTCGCCTGTAACCTGAACGCTGTCGCTCCACAAAATAGGAATTTTCATCAGATGGGTAATCGAGTCAACGGTATTGAACACTATCGAATCGCTCACAGCTTGGTATTGCTTGCTGTATATTCTGCCATTGTGATAAGCCAGTGCCACCTTGTTTGTATCAACAGCGAACGAATAAAGGGTATCAGCATGGGCAAAAACTGTGTCCGGTCTGTCATAATTTATGAAGCAGGCAGAATCTGTTACCAGCGCGACCTCGTCATTTTCCTGATAGAAACCGTAATGACCGCAAAGCATCATATGGTTTGCCGTATCGTTCATCACAATGTTATGGAACAGCTCGCCGTAACCGTTCTTGTTATCGTAGAATATTGTATCACCTGTTATCAGATTATGACTGTCGTGAACAACGAGCGAGTGATTCAGCAGTTCCGCCTGATCCTTCTCTGTATCATACCACCCCAGGTCGCTGTGAATGACTGTCAGCACCGAATCAGGGTCCTTATGATCCTGGTTGTAGATGACCGTAGGTCCCACCAGTCCTGCTATTTTGGTTTCAGTATTATACGTAAGTGTGTCGCTCTCTATTCGGGAATCCTCATTATAGCCCGAAACCTCATACTTCAGCTCGGCAACTTTGGTGTCCGTATGGTAATAACCGTGACGTGACACAAGTGTTGTTCTGCCGTCATTCATTCTGCCTCCACAGATATAATAGCCCAGGTTTGAATCTCTTTCGTAGGTCATCGAGTCTGTTTCAAGGGTAACATTCCTGTTCCTCAGTCTTACGTCATAACGCAGATATGCAGTCCTCCTGTTACCGTCATACACCAGGTTTTCGGCTGTCACCACCAGTGTATCACCTTGCACCATTCGCACGTGTCCAAAAGCCTCGAACGAATTTGTCTTCTGGTTCAGGTGTGCCGAATCACAGTAAAGCAAAGCCCCTTCATGTCGCAAAACGACGTTACCTTCCAGCACCTGAATATCGGGCAATACCTCTTGGTCAAAACGTATGACATTGCTGCGTTCCAGAAAGACAAGGCTCTTCCTCGGGTCAATTATTATATTGGTATCCTTCTCCAACGGCTTCGAGGCTGCAATCGTGTCGGGATGATTGCCTCGGTTGCCCGCTTTGCTCCAAGGGTCAGTCTGGGTACTGTATGAATGTCTTCCGTTCACAGCTGCCGGTGGACGTCTGAGTTTTGGCTTGACAAAAACCTTCGGTCTCGGTGCAGCCTCTTTCAATTCCGTATTGCTGTTGTCGTTCTGTGCAAACACCGACATTTGCAAAAGTGCAACTGTCAATATGAGAACTGATAATCTCCTCATTTTTTCCATTCGGGGTAATGATATTCACAATCGCGCCATTCGGGGGAAATATAAATATATGTTTCCTTAATTTTATTACGGAGCCATGTTTCAATAATGGTCTGCTTTGTTGCATTCTCGCACATCTTGTGCAGCATCTGATAATCCTCTGTCAGGTTTGCCTTATGGTTCTCTATTTTATGCTTCACACGGACAATCACATAAACCTCATGGTTCAGTTTTTCTGAGAACATAGGGAAGGCATCCGACACCTCGCCCTCCTTCAGACCGTTCACCTGTCTCGCTATTTCTGATGGCAGTTCTTGATATTCAAAACGCGACGAACCGTTTGTTTCGTTCATCATCAGACCACCGTTCATTCGAGTATCCTTGTCTGACGAAAACAGCTCAGCCGCCTCCTTGAACGTAATTTTTCCCATTCTGATATCCTTTGCCAACGAATCCAAGTGACTGATGGCGGAAGCTTTCTCCACTGTCGATACTCGGGGTCTCAGCAGAATATGTCGGCAGTTCACACGGTCATCTCTGCGTTCAATCAGCTGTATAATATGGAAACCGAACTCCGTTTCAACGATACGGCTGACCTTTCCCGGTTCTGACAGAGCAAACGCTGCATCAGCAAACTCCGGCACAAGTGCACCACGCCCCATAAAGCCCAGTTCACCGCCGCGCTTGGCTGTAGCCTCATCGTCCGAATACAGCCGTGCCAGCACCGAAAAATCCACCTCTCCCCTGTTCACACGGTCCGCAAACTCACGCAGGCGCTTTTTCACATCCTCTATCGACTCCTTTGGTATTGGCGGTTCTACTGTTATCATTTCCACCTCCACCTGTGCAGCAACCATAGGAATCGAATCTTCGCTGATGTTGTTGTAGAATCTCTTGACTTCCGAAGGGGTTACATTGACGTTCTCTGTCAGCTGTGCCTGTACTTGCTGTATCAGCGACTGATCTGCCAGCGATTTGCGCAACTCGTCCTTTATCTCGTCCAATGGTTTGCGCATATACTCTTCCAGCTTCTCTTTACTGCCTATTTCGCGCAGAAAATACGAAATCTGCGCATTCACCTGCATATCCACTTGCCCGTTGTTCACCTCAATACTATCAATTTTTGCCTGGTGGATAAACAGCTTCTGAATGGCTATCTGCTCCGGAATGATACAATACGGTTCACCAGGAATAACTGTACCGTCATATTGTGCACGTATTCTCTCCTGCTCAACCTCCGAACGTAAAATCGCCTCATCACCTACAACCCAGACAACGCCGTCAATCATCTTGCGTTCATCGAAAATTTTTTTGGACGCACCTTCTGTCTCTGTGTTCTGCGAAAACGAAGCGACCGAGGCAAAAAGCAACAGGAAAGTTATTGGTAATATCTTCATAAAACTCACTTTATGATTTCTATTTTGTGTTTCTTACGGAGTTCTTCAATCCACAATTGCTCCAAGTGGTCTTGGTAATCCGAAATCACAGCACCGCGGACATCATCGAAAGTTTCCGGTTTCTTGCGCAATTTCTTGCCTGTAACAAAAACAACGGGAAATTCCGAATCCTTTTCATATTGCACTGACTTGTCGAACACCAGATTATCAACCGCTGCGTCATCACCTTTCTTCCACAGCCCTGCTCTTGCCTTTGCCTGTGCAACGGTGTCTGTGCCGAAACTGTCAACGTATGCTACAATCTGTTCCTGTGTCATCTTTCTGACTGCTTTCTTAATCGAATCGGCAACAGCCTGACTCTTGCATTTGATCAGTACGCCCTTATAATGAGGTTCCTTGAAAACAAATTTCTTTCTGTTAGCAGCAAAATGCTGTTCCAGTCCGGCGGTGTCATTTATTGCTTTCTCCCAAACCTCCTTGTTTGATATATTGAACAGCAGGATGCCGTCGTGATATTCGCGGACCAGATTTGCAAAATCGGGGTATTTTTGTTCAAGTTGTTGATTCTCGTGTTCCGAAACCACAAATTCAACGAAACGGTCACCCCACGAATCATAATCACGGTCAATCAGTTTTGTGACAGCGTATGCCGAGCAGAACTTTGCAAAATCCCCTTGCGTGAACACCTTGTCGGCAAACTTCACCGCAATGCCGTTCATATCCTTTGTTTTGGCGGCAAACACACTGTCCTGGGGGCGGTTCTCCTTTGCAATCTGGATCACGGCTTGGATATTTGCGGTATCTGCCACCAGTCCGAGTTCCTTGACTTTACGCATAACGAACGAATGCTTCGCCATCTTCGATCGTTTGTCTCTGTGGATAGCCTTAGCGATATCCATCTTTCTCTCCTCGAAAGTTCCACAGCCGCGGCGTTCTATAACCTTGATTATATGCCATCCGAACTGTGTCAGGACGGGTTCTGAGATTTCACCTGGTTCAAGCTCGAAAGCCGCTTTCTCAAACTCTGGCACCATCTTGTTGATGCCGAACCACTGAAGGTCACCGCCCCGGCTGCCCGAACCCTTGTCATCGCTGTGTTCTTTTGCCAATTTGGCGAAATCCTCACCGCGCTTTGCTCTGTTGCACAGATCCCTTGCCTCGGCATACGCCATTTCTTTCTTCTCTTTGCCCATTTTGTCATTTACTGAAATCAGAATATGAGCAGCATGCACTTGTCCCAGTGTAGGGCGACGGCTGTGGACCAGAATCAGATGATAGCCGTAATCCGAGCGTACGGGTTGGGAAATGACGTTCAGCGGCAGGTCATACATAGCTTTCTCGAAATCCCACACAGTCTGCTGTGCGGTGAAAAACCCAAGATATCCATTGTTCTTGCGGACCGAAGGGTCATCGCTCATCTCGCGGGCCACCTTTGCGAAAGGTTCTGTCTCGAGCCGCAGCCTTGCCTCGACAGCCCTGTTATAGGCGGTCAGTGTATCGCCGTTCTCTATTCTTAGCAGAATGTGACTGACCTCGCAATCCTGCTTCATATGCTCGTAAGCCTCATTGAACAGCCTCACGTTCACCGAATCGTCGGTCAGATAAGGCAACGACAGTTGTGTGCGGTACAGTCCGAACTCCTTCACAAACTGTTTCAGTGTATCATATCCCTGGCATTCGGCTTCGATGACCTTCAGTTTGAAATTTATGAACATATCCATATACTTCTGTTGGCTCGCACTGTCAGTCATCATCTCCCCGTTTGTGATATTTTTGTTCATCACATACTGGTACTCCGAATTCATAATGGGTTTCCCATCGATACGCAAAACTTCAAAATCATTTTGGTTGTCAGCCCTCAGCCCTTGTCCGCTGACTATAGCCGAAATCCAAAGCCAAATCAAAACTCTTCTCATACTGTTACAGATATTTTATTAACGAAAACGAAAACGATAACGATAACGATAACGATACGCTTCGCTACGATAACGGGAACGATAACCCTGTCCCTGAGTCTGTCGAAGGGTCATCGACATCGTTTTCGTCATTCAGTGTTACAGATATTTTATTAACGAATGTCCTGTCATCTCCTTTGGCTGTTCCACTCCCATCGCTGCCAGAATCGAAGGAGCCACATCAGCCAGAATACCATTCTCCACCGCAGCTCTGTTCTGCTCATCTATATATATGAAAGGCACTGGGTTCAACGAATGTGCAGTATTCTCCGAACCGTCTTCATTCAGAGCCCTGTCGCAGTTGCCGTGGTCAGCGATTATTATCACCTTATAACCCTTACGTTTTGCAGTCTCCACCACCTGCCTCAGACAGTCATCAACCGTAGCCACAGCCTTCTCTATGGCATTATACTTACCCGTATGGCCGACCATATCCCCGTTTGCAAAATTCACCACAGCCAGGTCATAATACTGACGGTCCAACTGTGCCGAAAGCGCATTAGCCACTTCGTAGGCACTCATTTCGGGCTGCAGGTCGTATGTTTTCACTCTCGGTGAATCAATCATCAGTCGCTCCTCGCCCTCGAAAGGTTCTTCACGTCCGCCGTTCAGAAAAAAAGTCACATGGGCATACTTCTCTGTTTCCGCAATCTTGAACTGCTTGCCGCCCGCCTTGGCAATGGTTTCTGCCAGGGTATTCTTGACTCTCTCCTTATCGAAAATTATGTTCACATCCTTGAACGTATCGTCATACGGGGTCATACAGTAGAACTGCAGGTTCATCTTCTTCATCGCCCAAGCCGCCATATCCTCCTGAGTCAGCACCCTTGTCAGCTCTCTTGTCCTGTCGTTTCTGAAATTGAAGAAAATCACGGTATCACCCTCTTTTATCGTTGCTATCGGCTGACCTTCCGTATTAGTATGTATTATCGGTTGTACGAACTCATCGGTAATGCCGTTGTAGTACGAAGCCTTTATTGCCTCCGTCACGTCTCTTGTTTTCGACCCGAATCCGTAAACCAGAGCGTCGTATGCCACTTTTATTCTCTCCCAGTGCTTGTCTCTGTCCATTGCGTAGAATCGTCCTGTCACCGAAGCTATTGCCCCGCCGTTCGTCGTAATGTGGCGTTCCAGTTCAGCCACCGCGTCAGCTCCGCTTTTCGGGTCAGTGTCTCTTCCGTCGGTGAAACAGTGCACGTAGTGTCGTGGTATTCCGAATTTGCTTGCCATGTCCGACAGTGCCTTAACGTGGGCTATATGGCTGTGAACACCGCCATCGCTTACCAGACCAATCAGATGGAGGTCACAGTTCTTTGTTTTCACATAATTGAACGCACGTTTGAGGGCATTGATTTGCATCAGACCTCCGTTGCGGCAGGCCTTGTTTATTCTCACCAGGTCCTGATCCACCACTCTGCCGGCACCGATGTTCAGATGTCCCACTTCCGAATTACCCATCTGACCTTCCGGCAAACCGACGCTCTCGCCGCAGGCTGTCAACTGCGAATGAGGGTAACGCGCCATCAGTTTGTTCCAATACGGAGTTTCAACTTGGGATATCACGTCGGCTTTGCTGTTATCACCTATTCCCCACCCGTCCAAAATCATCAATAATAATTTGTTCATATAGTAAATGAGTCTTTTTTCTAATTTTTTAATGTGCTATGCCATATATACATACGCAAAGCGAGTTCAACATACATTGAACTCGCAAAAATACAAAGAAATTTCGATACTGCCAAATTTTAGGGCAATTATTTTTTTTCATCCTTGACAGCGGACATATATTCCATACATAGCACATCAACAGCCATCGGAACAATCTCGCCGTAAACCGACATACTCAATTCAGAGGAATAAACATTTTTTGTATATTTCGAGAAACACGACAAAAGGCTTGTCTCGAAATCATCAAGGGCATTATTGAGTTTTTTATTATTTTTATCTCTGAGCCATTGTGTATTATCACGGAACAAGCGCAAAGCATTTTGAATGCGGCACCACTCTGTACGGACATCGGCATGCTGATGTCCTTTCCCCATAATTTTGAAAAACCTGGCAGGGCACTCCTCCACCAGACTGTCCGAATCATTCCATCTTACGGTGTTATAAATGCAGAAAATCTTGACTGACTCAGCAAAACGGACGCTGTCACAGTTTTCATTGTACTCCCAGCCACTGATGCTGAGCAGTTCTTTAATTCTTCGTGCCACGCTTTCGTTATACAGCACCGCCAACGGCACATTGCCGGCAACAGAACCGCTGGTACTTTTCAGATGTCCGCCGCCTGAATTAGGTTTACGGATAAAATTCATAACAAACATACCGTCAAAAGCCCACTCTACATCAACCATAGCAGCCACGAGGCTGTCGCATCCAGAGGTAAGAATCCAAAGGTTATCCTGATGGAATGCAGCTTTAGCCATTTGGATCTGTTTCCACAGCTCGTCTGCCTTCTCCGTATCAATTGTTTCTACCAATTGAGGGAACTTGTCGCGCCAATCTTCGCCTCTGACTCCCGAACATCTTTTTTCAAAAACTTTCCAATTGACATTATTGCCATCCTGCCATCTGACCAGAGTTTTAGGCACTCTGTTCTGTGGATGAAGTGTTGTCATTGATGCAAATAGCAAAAGCAGCGAAAAAGCAAAAAATCTTTTCATATTCATTTCTTCAAAACCTGGTAAAACCCTGAGTGTTCACCTTATATTTTTTATATGAATTTAAAATTCAAGTCTCAGTCAAAATAACAATTCTTGAAATCAAAAAATGGTTGCTTCTTTTTGAGAGAAAGCAACCACAAAACAAATGTATACCCGGTGGGGCTCGAACCCACGACCCATTGATTAAGAGTCAATTGCTCTACCAACTGAGCTACGGATACATCCTCCGTTCATTTCGGGTGCAAAGGTACAACTTTTTTTTCAACCGACAAGCGATTTTTCAAGATTTTTTTTCATCTTCCTCATCAAAATTGACATTGCCGCTTTTCACGAGAAGGTTATACCACTGTATCAGCTTCTTAATATCACTGTTATGGACACGATCTCTGTCGAAATTAGGCAAAACCTTTGCAAAATATTCTCTCAAAACACTGCCATCAGCCTTAGGATTAACGGATGCGACCTTACCATTTTCCAACTCCAACAACTTTTTTAGGACGTCACGCAGTGCAATATCGTCAGTTTCTGTGAACATAGAGATATCGTTTAACGATACAACTTTGTCGCGGGGATACGAAGGGAATCTCTTTCCATCCTCCAACGATTCTACAACTATCACGTTATTATTATGAGTAATCATTTTGTAAAGACCGCTTTTCCCTGCGATTGAAAGAATTTTCTTAAGCATAATTATTTCGTTTTAATTTTTGCGGTGCAAAGGTACAAAAAAAAACTCGTTTCACCATACATTCCACTTGATTTTTTTCCACAAAAAAAACACATATCGGAACCTGACATCAAACTATAATATGGATAAATTTTTTGGTTTTGATGGTGGGTATTTCGAGAATTGTAAGTTACTGATAATCATATTCACTGTCCGTAGCGAGTAGGTATAGGGAACGTGTATAAATGATAACCACCTATTATTGATTCTATATAAAAGGGAACAGCCGATGCAGAAATTCTGCATCGGCTGTTCCTATTAGGTAGAATATGTACAAATTACTCTTCGTCTTCTTTTGTAGCCTCGTATTCTTTGAGCAACTTATCTTGAACATCCGAAGGACACAGTTCGTAAGAAGCGAACTTCATTGTGAACGAAGCACGACCACCAGAAAGGGAGCTCAAAGCTGTTGAGTAGCTTGAAAGTTCCTTCAAAGGCACCTTAGCTGTCAACTTTTCAAAGCCGTTAGCGCTCTCCATACCCATAATAATGGCACGGCGGCCCTGCAAGTCACTCATCACATCACCCATACGGTCAGAAGGAACAAGGACAACGACATCATAGACAGGCTCGAGAACTTTAGGATTAGCCTCCTTGAAAGCCTGGGCAAAAGCATTACGGCCAGCAAGACGGAACGAGATTTCGTTCGAGTCAACAGGGTGCATTTTTCCATCGTAAACAATTACACGGATGTCGCGAGCGTAAGAACCGGTCAGAGGGCCTTGTTCCATACGGTCCATAAGACCCTTCATAATTGCAGGCATAAAACGAGCGTCAATTGCACCACCGACAATAGAGTTGACCATAACAAGTTTGCCGCCCCAATCCAATGAAACTTCCTGAGTGTCGCGTGCCTGAATGCGGTACTCCTGATTGCCAAACTTATAGACTTCTTTCACTGGTTCACCTTCAACGTATGGTTCAACGATAAGATGGACTTCACCAAACTGGCCTGCACCACCAGACTGTTTCTTGTGACGATAGTCGCTGCGAGCAGACTTAGTGATGGTCTCACGGTAAGGGATTCGTGGTTCGAGATATTCGATAGCAACTTTATCATTGTTTTCAATACGCCATTTCAAAGTGCGGAGGTGGAACTCGCCTTGACCGGAAACGATGGTTTGGCGCAACTCCTTGCTCTGCTCTACCAACCAAGTTGGATCCTCCTCGTGCATACGAGTAAGGATAGCGTTAAGTTTTTCGTCCTCACCATTAGCGACAGCTTTGATAGCGCGACGGTATTTTGGTTCAGGGTACTGAATCCGTGGCATTTCAATTTCGATATCCTTAGCGCATAGAGTATTACCAGTCTTAGTATCTTTCAGTTTAACTGTAGCACCGATGTCACCAGCGACCAACTGGTCAACAGGGATACGATTTTGTCCTGCGACACAGAAAATCTGAGAGATACGTTCCTTGCTACCATTACGCGAAATGTTGGTAAGGTCATCACCAGCCTTGAGGGTACCACTGAGGACTTTGAAATAGACAACCTCACCGATATGAGGTTCGATGCTTGTTTTGAAAGCGAAGATAACAGTAGGGGCAGTTGCGTCAGGCTTAACTTCATTACCCTTATTGTCAACCGGCATAGGCATATCGTCAACAAAAGGGACAACATTACCAAGGAACTCCATCAAACGGCGAACGCCCATATCCTTGCCAGCACACACGCAGAACACAGGGAAGATATCGCGCGAAACCAAACCTTTGCGGATACCCTCACGCATTTCGTCCTCGGTGAGCGAACCTTGTTCGAAATACTTATCCATCAAACCCTCGTCATTTTCGGCTGCAGACTCAATCAACGCATTATGCAATTCTTCAGCCTTTTCCATCTGGTCAGCAGGGATATCCTTAATGTCAGGAGCGCCACCTTCAGGTTTCCAGGTGTACATCTTCATCAACAGCACGTCAATAACAGCATTAAAGCCGACGCCGCAGTTTACAGGGTATTGAACGACGACAGTCTTAGGGCCGAAAGACTCACGCAACTGCTCAAGAGCCTGGTCATAGTTTGACTTGTCAGTGTCAAGTTGGTTCATCAAAAAGATGACAGGTTTTTTGAACTGCTCAGTGTAACGGAAATGATTCTGAGTGCCGACCTCAACACCATACTGAGTATTAACGACTATCAAAGACTGGTCAGTCACAGTCATAGATGTTATGGCACCACCTACGAAATCGTCCGAACCAGGACAATCTATTATATTTAGTTTTTTACCATTCCATTCGACATGCGCTACTGTTGGGAAAACGGAGTAACCATACTCTGTCTCAACTGGGAAATAATCAGATACAGTATTTTTTCCTTCGACTGTACCGCGGCGTTTGATTACGCCGCTTTCATAGAGCATTGCCTCGATGAGAGTTGTTTTTCCAGAACCGGAACCACCCATAAGGGCAATGTTCTTGATTTCATTAGACTGATAATTTTTCATATACTTTACTATTAGTTTTTATGCTTGATAAGCGGTTGCAATTTAGTCATTTTTTACGACAATATGCCCATATATTCATTTTTTAACAATATGTTCTATAATATGCTTTTAACATCTTGGCATAGCGAAATAATGTTCTAAACATCAGCAAAATATCCTCACGCACCAATAATTGACTATCCAAAAAGGCTTCGGAAAGCGTCTTCAACACGGGCGACACCGAGGATTTCGATTCCTGCGAACTTATTTTTATCAACCTGTTCTGCGTTGAACGAAGGCAGAATTATCCGAGAGAAGCCCAATTTGGCTGCTTCGGAAATACGCTGTTCGATTCTTGAGACAGGACGGATTTCGCCACTCAAACCGACCTCGCCAGTGATACAAATGCGAGTATTGATAGGCAAATCCAAATTGCTGGAGAGTATGGAACATATCACAGCCAAATCGACGGCAGGGTCAGAGATTTTCAGACCACCTGCCATATTAAGGAAAACATCTTTCTGAGGAAGTTTGAAGCCTGCACGTTTTTCCAAAACAGCAAGAAGCATATTCATTCTTCTCAAGTCAAAACCCGTGGCAGACCTTTGAGGATAATTGTATGCTGCGGACGACACGAGAGCCTGTGTCTCAATCATAAACGGACGAACGCCTTCGACAGTAGCAGCAATGGCTACGCCGGAAAGTTCCTGACCGGAATGGCTCATCAGCAACTCGCTGGGGTTGAGGACCTCTCGGAGTCCACTGCCTTGCATCTCGTAAATAGCGAGTTCGTCAGTTGAGCCAAAACGATTTTTGTGTGCGCGCAATATTCTATATAAATAGTGTCTATCACCTTCGAACTGCAACACAGTGTCAACAATATGCTCAAGGATTTTTGGTCCAGCGATGCTGCCCTCCTTGGTGATATGTCCAATAACAATCACAGGGGTACCGGTTTCTTTGGCAAACTTCAACAAAGCGGCGCTACATTCACGAACCTGGGTAACACTGCCTGCAGACATTTCAATATTCTCCTCGACTATTGTCTGAATCGAGTCAACGACTAATATATCAGGCTGCAAATCACGAGCTTGGGCAAAAATATTTTCGAGTACATTCTCGCTTAACACATAGCACTCGCTTTCCATCTTTGCTAAGCGGTCAGCTCTCATTTTTATCTGACTGCAACTCTCCTCACCACTGACATACAACACTTTCATACCCTTCATCCGTAATGCGACCTGGAGGACAAGAGTGGATTTACCAATTCCAGGTTCGCCACCTATCAACACCATCGAGCCTCGCACCAAGCCACCACCAAGCACACGATTCAACTCCTCATTGTATGTATCTATTCTGGGTTGTTTTTCGTATTCAATCAGGTCAATACGTTGAGCCTCACGACGTACGTTGACAGCCATTCCGTGGTCAATTCCGCGGGCAGGTTCGCTTTTTACAGTCAGTTCCTTGAACGAGTTCCAAGCACCGCAAGCAGGACACTTTCCATAAGCTTTCGGGAAATCTGCCCCGCATTCGGTACAAACGTATGATTTTTTATCTTTTGCCATCAGTCAATTATGTCAAAGCCGCAGTATGGCACAAGTGCAGTTGGTATTCTGATGCCGTCAGGGGTCTGATGATTTTCGAGCAAAGCAGCCACAATTCGAGGTAAAGCGAGAGCGGAGCCATTAAGGGTATGGCACAATTCGGTTTTACCATCAGCTGTTTTGTAACGACATTTCAGTCTGTTAGCCTGATAGCTTTCGAAATTAGACACGGAACTTACCTCAAGCCAACGTTCTTGGGCAGCACTGAACACCTCAAAGTCAAAAGTGATAGCAGAAGTGAAACTCATATCACCACCGCAAAGTCGCAAAATACGATAAGGCAATTCGAGTTTATTCACCAGATTCTCAACGTGTGCAATCATCTCGTCTAAAGACTGATAAGAATGTTCAGGTTTATCTATTCTAACAATCTCAACTTTATTGAATTGATGCAGGCGATTCAAACCACGGACATCCTTACCATAAGACCCAGCCTCGCGGCGGAAACAAGCCGAATAAGCGCACATCATCTGTGGCAATTCGTTCTCTTTCAGAATCACGTCGCGGAAAATGTTAGTGACGGGGACTTCAGCCGTAGGAATCAGATAGAGATTATCAGCAGTGGCATGGTACATCTGACCCTCTTTATCAGGCAATTGACCGGTACCATAACCACTTGCCTCGTTTACTACGTATGGTGGTTCAATCTCAAGATAACCTGCGTTGCGAGCTTCGTCAAGGAAGAAATTTATCAAAGCACGTTGCAGCCGAGCACCTTTTCCTTTGTAGATTGGGAAACCGGCACCGGTTATCTTGACACCCATTTCAAAATCAATAAGGTCATATTTTTTAGCCAATTCCCAATGAGGCATTGGTTTGAAGCCCTCAAATTTAGGGGTTACACCGCCCATTTTCTCAACCTTATTATCCTCAGCGCCAAAACCTTCAGGCACAGTTTCGTTTGGAAGATTCGGCACCTGCAGCAGTATGTTACGGATTTCGTTTTCGGCGATTTCCATACGAGCCTTGAAATCAGCAGTCATCTCCTTGAGAGTCGCAACGTTAGCCTTAGCTGCGGCAGCTTCTTCCTTGAGTCCTTTTTTCATCAATTCACCGATAGCCTTCGACTGCTGATTAATCTGTGCCAACTTGTCATCCAACTCACGCTGGGTAGATCTTCTGATTTTATCTATCTCGATGACCTTGTTAATCATCGTTTCAGCATCTTTGAAATGTTTTTTACCTAATCTGCGAACCACGTCATCATGGTTCTCCAGAATCATTTTTAGAGTAAGCATATCATTGTTGTTTTAATAGTTTTACGATAAAGGGTGGTTCTATTAATTATGTTTGTATGTTATATCAAAGGATGGTTTATAATTGGACGCTTTTGAATTTATTTTTTGATAAATTACGCTACACCTCAGCAAATGAGCAAGCTCTTTGCTTTCGGTTTGCAGTAATTTTGCATCTTGCTGCTTGTCAGTCGGTCACATAGCCCGCTATGCTCCCTTCTTTCACACAGCAATCTGCTAAAAATAAACTTCAAAATCGTCTCAACCTAATTAATAGAACCACCGTAAGCATTCGATAAAATACATATTGTAGCAGTTGTAGTATAGTTGTAACTTTGCAGACGCAATTTTGCATTAACTATAACTACTATTATTATGACAAAAGAAGAAATTGAAGTTTTAAAAATTGAGCACAGCCAGAGTGGCTAGATGCTGCTGTTTCCGAACGGTC
>JAGHVI010000023.1 GCA_018064385.1 Candidatus Minthenecus merdequi | reverse complement strand
CAGCAATTTTCGGTAAATAATTTCCAGCAGTTTTTCTACTGGTTTGAGAAACCGTGAGAACTTCCTTGATTACTCATTGAATCCTGCAATTAAAGGAGGTTGGGTACGTATGCTTATAAATAGAACCACCCTTAAAAAAACATCATATCTCACGGATATACGCACGATGGCGTTTATGTTGCCTTGTCTCGAAATTCTTCGTGAACTGCTCAATGACTTTCTTGTTGTGCTCCAACATAGACGTACTTTCGGCATATTTCACACCATATTTGAAGAAATATGGCAACATGTCGTGGAAGAAGAGCGCATTAACCCCTTTGTCCTGATAGTCTTCGCGCACGGCAACCAGCAACAAATCAAGCACCTCAAACCGTTTTGCCTTCAATTTACGGAGTAACGTAAACCATCCGAAAGGGAACAATTTGCCCTTGATTTTTTTCAGTTCGTGTGAAATGTCAGGCATTCCAAGTCCCACTCCGACAATCTCATCCTGCTGATTGACAACTATTGTGACAAAGTCGAAATTGAGCAACGGGAAATACATGTTAGTATAATATTCCTTCTGCTCAGGGGTGAACGGCTGGTAGTTGTAAAGTTTCTGATAGGCACTGTCCAACACATCAAAATATGTCATACCATACCTACGCTTCAGCTCTTTGATGTTGCGCACCTTAACTATCTTCAGACCATATTTTTCCTTCACAATCTCAGCCACACGGTCAAAACGCTCGGGTGTTTTGTTAGGTATTGTTATCTGAAGTTCTATCCAGTCTGCCTCTTTTCGGAAACCCATTCGCTCATAATGCTTTATGTAATATGGATGATTGTAGAGAGAGGCTATTGTGGCATAATAATCATAACCTTCAAGCAACAGACCTTCGTGGTCGAAGTCAGTGAACCCCACAGGACCGTTAAGGTACTCCATACCTTTGCTTTTGCCCCATGCAGAAACAGCCGACATCAGAGCCTCGGAGATTTCAAAATCGTCCTCGAAATCAAACCACCCGAAACGACACGTCTTGCGTTGCCATCTTTCGTTAGCTATCCTATTGATTATACCACAGATACGTCCCACCACCTTACCATCACGATATGCAAGGAACATGATATACTCACTATGGTCAAGGGCGGGATTTTTGCGTGGGTCGAACGTATTGAAATCGTCTAACTCGAGGATTGGGGTGTAATAAGGGCAATCACTGTATAGATTGTTTGCAAACCTGACAAAAGTCCATTGCTGTCGCTTGTTCTTGACTTCAACTATTTCTATCATAAGCCTTTAATTGCTTTGATATTGCCTTTGATGTCACCACCTTGGAAGACCGCATTGCCTGCGACAAGACAATCTGCACCAAGTTCGTAGAGTTTAGGGGCATTTCCAGCATTGACACCTCCGTCAATCTGAATAAGAGCCTTTGAATTGCTCTTGACAACCAACTCTTTGAGACGACGCAGTTTGTCGTAGGTATGCTCTATGAACTTCTGTCCGCCAAAACCTGGGTTGACGCTCATCAGAAGCACAAGGTCAACATCGCCAATAATGTCGGTAAGCACCTCAACAGGCGTATGAGGGTTGAGAGTGACACCGGCTTTCATTCCTGCGTTATGGATATTCTGGATTGTGCGATGAAGGTGCGTGCAAGCCTCGTAGTGGACATTCATAATCTCACCACCGTTCTCCTTAACCTGGCTGACGAACTTGTCGGGGTCAACAATCATGAGGTGTACATCCAAAGGCTTATGACTGAGTTTGTTAATATACTTCATAACAGGACAGCCAAAAGAGATGTTAGGTACGAATACACCATCCATCACATCAATGTGAAACCAATCGGCGTCACTTTGGTTAAGTAGTTCAAGGACACGATCAAGGTTGCCAAAATCCGCTGCTAGCAGCGATGGCGAAATCAGTTTATTCATTTGCGGAGTGAGTTGAGTTTTGTTTTCAATGCCTCGATTTTGCTTTCGGCATCTGACTGTTTCTTGCGTTC
>JAGHVI010000012.1 GCA_018064385.1 Candidatus Minthenecus merdequi | reverse complement strand
CACGAGCGGTTATTTGCTGCATGTGATGGGACGCGAGACGATGCTGGCCCCTGTGCGTTGGGATGATAATGCTTGGCCTGTGGTGAATGGAAACGGTACTTTGTCTGTAGATATGAAGTGCAAGACCTTGCCACAAGTGCCTATGGCTGTTGAGCCTGAACGAGAGGAGTTCAACTTCGTAAAAAGGAATGTGTCTGCTGACAGCTACAGCGCCATCGGTTTGCCATGGGGATGGATGAGTATCGGCAATCCCGACATTTCATGCTACTCACTTACTGAACGCAAAGGGTGGCTTCGTCTGCATCCTACCACAACAACGCTTGATAAGGCTACATCTCCTACATTTGTTTCAAGACGGCAAACGGAAAAGTCCTTCACTGCCACAACCTTGCTCGATGCCTCACATCTTGCAGATGGTTTACAAACTGGTATCACGGCATACGCTGCTCCTCTAAATCACTATGATGTCATTGTGGAGAATCGTGGCGGTAAACTTGTGGTGCGTCCAAACATCCGTCTTGGCGAACTTTCTCATTCGGAAAAGGAAATCACACTCAAAGGCAAGAAAGCATATTTGCGTATCAGTTCCGATGGAGCATATTACTACATGCAAGTTTCAGAGAATGGTAAATCCTTTGAAACACTCTACAAAATGGATTTCCGCTATCTCTCTACCGAAGTCATCGGTGGCTTCACAGGTGTGATGCTCGGTGTCTTTATACAGGGTAAGGACAAGAAAGGCTATGCCGATTTCGATTGGTTTGAGTATAAGACGGAATAAATGGACATAAAGATAATAATAGCCAGATTATGATCAAACAGATACATTCTCTCCAACAGGAGGAACAAAGAAGGTAGCAGATGCTATATGCTCTGGTATCTCTTCCGAAATCAAAACATACGAGTTGTGCAATCCAGAAGCAATGCTCTCTGAAATAGTTCTCACAAAGGACGATTTAGCTATCATAGCAGCACCTGTCTATGGTGGTCGTATTCCTGCTCTTGCCATTGAGCGATTGAAATCAATGGTTAAGGCTAACGGTGCTAAATGCGCTGTCGTAGCAGTTTATGGCAACAGGGCATACGATGATGCTCTGCTTGAACTCTATAAGACATGCACAGAGATGGGCTTTAATGTCATTGCGGCTGTAGGAGCCATTGCTGAGCATAGTATCATCCGCAAATATGGAGCTAATCGCCCTGATGCTGACGATCTCAAAGAGTTGAAAGCATTCGGTGGAAAGATTAAGGATGCAGCAGATGCAGGAAAGACACTTGCAGAAACTGCTTTGAAGGGCAACTTTCCATACAAGAAGGCAGGAAGTGGACCTTATCCAACGGCAAGCAAGAAGTGTACTGGCTGTGGCTTGTGTGCAAAGCAATGTCCTGTTGGAGCTATCCCTTTGACTGACTTGAGAAAAGTAAACAAAGACCTCTGCATCTCTTGTATGCGTTGTGTCAGCATTTGCCCTAATAACGCACGCTCAATAGGAAAGATTATGCACACCATGATTTCCCTTGCCATCAAGAAAGGATGTGCAGAGCGCAAGCAGAATGAATTATTCATCTGATTAAAATGACTTATGGAAGTAAAACGTATTGATTGTAGCAAGCAAACGCCAGAGGAACTGGCACTTGCTGCTCATCATGCCAAGCTTGTCCATCGTTTCAACATGGCTGAGCCATACACAGAGGAGTGGACAAACCTGATGCATGAGATATTCAAAGGTAGGAT
The DNA here is from genome assembly GCA_018064385.1 of Candidatus Minthenecus merdequi. Taxonomy (GTDB): domain Bacteria; phylum Bacteroidota; class Bacteroidia; order Bacteroidales; family Paludibacteraceae; genus Aphodosoma; species Aphodosoma merdequi. The sequence continues at coordinate 1,184 of JAGHVI010000012.1, read as the reverse complement.
AGGCGAAGGTTCACGTGTGATGTCACCACTTACGGCAGTTCGTCCTCATGAAGTCACAATCGGCAAGGATTGTATCATCATGAACGGATGTCTGATGATGTCGGCAGGTGGTATCACCATCGAGGACGGTGCAATGATAGCAGCCAACTGTCAACTTATCTCCAACAACCACGACCCATACGAGCGCTGTGTGATTACATGTAAACCTGTACAAATCAAGAAAGGAGCATGGATTGGAGCCGGTAGCACCATCCTTCCAGGAGTGACGGTAGGAAAGTATGCTATTGTGGGTGCAAGTTCTACTGTTACAAAAGACATTCCCGACTATGCGGTAGCCGTAGGAAGTCCTGCAAAAGTCATCAAGTATCTGGACAAAGAGAAGTTCAACGATTAATTTATAATATAATGTATGACAAAGATAGCAATACCAACCAGAGATAATGTCGTTGATGACCACTTCGGACATTGCGACCATTATACAGTGTTTACCGTTGATGACCAAAAGGATCTCATCAGTTCAGAATGTCTCGACTCTCCACAAGGATGCGGATGCAAGTCAAACATCGCTTCGGTAATGCAGGAGATGGGAATCACCATAATGCTTGCCGGCAATATGGGTATGGGAGCCTTCAACAAACTCTCAGCTCATGGCATAAACGTGGTTCGAGGTTGTCACGGCAACATAGAGGATGTTTTGAAGTCATACCTTGATGGTTCAATAGCAGATTCAGCTGAATCATGCAGCCATCATGACTGTGGAGAACATGAGGAAAAGCCAGTATTCACAATCCCTAATATAAAATAGAATGAAGAAAATTATGGGAATACTCACTATGCTATGTGCCCTGATTGGGTGCAATGCTCAAAATGAAGGATTCAAGAGTCTTTCTGTAGAAGAATATGCCAAGGCAATAGAGGACTCAACTATTGTGCGTCTTGATGTTCGCACAGCAGAAGAATACGCAGACGGACACATTGAAAAGGCTCTCAACATTGATGTCCTTAAATCTGACTTTGAGCAGAAAGCTGTTGCAGCACTTCCAAAGAACAAGACAATTGCAGTAAACTGTCGTAGCGGTAAGCGAAGCAAGAACGCTGCAAAAATCCTCGTAAAGAATGGTTTCAAGGTAATTGAACTTGATGAGGGTTATAACGGTTGGGTAAATAAAGGTTTACCTGTAACA
>JAGHVI010000066.1 GCA_018064385.1 Candidatus Minthenecus merdequi | reverse complement strand
GCAGTTGTATCTCATGTTCTCTTCCAACAATGTCGTTTTTTGCCATAATTATTTTGTCTTGAATTTGCGCTGCAAAGTTACGATTTTTTTCTGACATAATCACTCCTTTTTTACTATATATGGGCGGTAACTCACTTTTTTTATGAGTTATCGCCCATATATAGCGTAACTTTGTTAAGTAATTATTTGATAATCAACATTGCTTGCTTTTGGCTATTTTACCATTGTCGCTGCAAGTTATAGGGGTTCTGTTATCATACAAACATAATTAATAGAACCACACTAAAACTCTGTTTTGACAAATTGGAGCAAAAATTTTGTTTTTACAAAAAAACTTTGTATCTTTGCAGTCCAGTTATAGTCATAAAATATTAACAAAAAACTACTATATGGATTTAGATTTCAAAGCCGCAATATGTGAGGGTATTCCTGACGTGTTGCCACAGCCAAAGGCCTATGATTCAACGGTCAACCATGCTCCAAAACGCAAGGAAATTTTGACTGACGACGAGAAAAAGCTTGCCCTTCGCAATGCTCTCCGCTATTTCCCAAAGAAACACCATGCTGAACTCGCAAAGGAGTTCAAGGAGGAGTTGCAGAAATACGGTCGTATCTATATGTACCGTCTGCGCCCTGACTACAAGATGTATGCCCGCCACATCGACGAGTATCCACACAAGAGCCGTCAGGCTGCTGCCATCATGATGATGATACAGAACAACCTCGACCCAGCAGTAGCACAGCACCCTCACGAGCTCATCACTTACGGTGGCAATGGGGCAGTGTTCCAGAACTGGGCACAGTATCGCCTTGTGATGAAATACCTCAGCGAGATGACCGACGAGCAGACCCTCGTGATGTATTCCGGTCACCCACTCGGACTCTTCCCTTCGCAGAAAGAGGCTCCACGTGTGGTTGTCACCAACGGTATGGTCATCCCTAACTACTCGAAGAAAGACGACTGGGAGCGTTACAACGCCCTCGGTGTCAGCCAGTATGGTCAGATGACCGCTGGTTCTTACATGTATATCGGCCCACAGGGTATCGTTCACGGCACAACAATCACAGTGATGAACGCTGCACGCAAGCACCTGAAACCAGGCGAAAAGGACTTCCGTGGTCAGATTTTCGTCAGCGCAGGTCTCGGCGGTATGTCGGGTGCTCAGCCTAAAGCTGCTGTTATCTCTGGCGTTGTAGGCGTTATTGCCGAAATCAACCCTAAGGCAGTACACACTCGCTATTCTCAAGGTTGGGTGAACGAGGTTTACGATGACCTTGACAAACTCATCCCTCGTATGCTTGAGGCTTCACGCAACAAAGAGGCTGTCTCTATCGCTTATCAGGGTAACGTTGTTGACCTCTGGGAGCGTCTTGCTAAGGACGGCATTGAGGTTAACCTCGGTTCTGACCAGACTTCACTCCACAACCCTTGGGCAGGTGGTTACTATCCTGTTGGTTACTCATTCGAGGAGTCGAACCGTATGATGGCTGAGGAGCCGGAGAAGTTCCAGCAGGCTGTTCAGGCTACTCTCCGCCGTCACGTTGCAGCAATCAACAAACTGACCGCCAAGGGTATGTATTTCTTCGACTATGGCAACGCCTTCCTGCTTGAGTCTTCACGTGCAGGGGCTGATGTTATGGGCGCAAACGGCAAGTTCCGCTATCCATCATACGTTCAGGACATCATGGGCCCTATGTTCTTCGACTACGGCTTTGGTCCTTTCCGCTGGGCTTGTACTTCGTGCGACCCTAAAGACCTTGCTGTTACCGACCGTCTTGCAACAGAGGTTCTTGAGGAAATCCGCAAGACCGCTCCTCAGGAAATTATCGGTCAGCTCGACGACAATATCCACTGGATTAAAGAGGCTCAGAAGAACAACCTCGTTGTCGGTTCTCAGGCTCGTATCCTCTATGCCGATGCCGAAGGCCGTATGAAGATTGCACAGGCTTTCAACAAGGCAGTGGCTTCAGGCGAAATCTCTGCTCCTGTTGTTCTCGGTCGTGACCACCACGACGTTTCGGGTACTGACTCTCCATTCCGCGAGACTTCAAACATCTACGACGGCTCACAGTTCTGTGCCGATATGGCTGTCCAAAACTGCATCGGCGACTCGTTCCGTGGTGCTACCTGGGTATCTATCCATAACGGTGGCGGTGTAGGTTGGGGCGAAGTTATCAACGGCGGTTTCGGTATGGTCGTTGATGGCACTACCGAATGCTCTCGCCGCATTGACAACATGCTCCTCTGGGACGTAAACAACGGTATTGCACGCCGTTCGTGGGCACGCAACGAAGGCGCAATGTTCGCTATCCAGCGTGAGATGAACCGCACCCCAGGGCTTGTCGTTACAATGCCTAATCTTGTTGATGATGACATCCTGAATTAATAAAATTGGAATGGTTTTGCCATCCGCCCTTTTGGAGAGATAGCAAAATCATTCCTATCAAATATCCGCCCCGAAAGGGCAAAAGTTCTATAAACAAATGAAATACGTAATAACTGATAAAATCTCAATCGAAGACATCAAGTCTATTATCTTCGAGAATCGCCAGATTGAACTCTCAAAAGAGTCTGTAGCACGCATTCAGAAATGCCGTGACTACCTCGACAACAAAATGAAAACCCAGAAAGAACCAATCTACGGTGTGACAACTGGTTTTGGCTCACTCTGCAACATCTCCGTAGGAGCCGACGAACTCTCTCAGCTTCAGAAAAACCTCGTGATGAGCCACTCTTGCGGCACAGGCGACCCTGT
>JAGHVI010000004.1 GCA_018064385.1 Candidatus Minthenecus merdequi | reverse complement strand
GAGGTGCACATTTCCAACATTCTAGCTCGTGAACCTGAGCGTCACGTCTCGCTGTTGTCAAAAACGGTTATTGGTTCAATTATGGGATTTGGGCTTGAGTCGTATGTTTTGGCAATCGAGGCATTAAAATTGAATAGCAAAAAACAAGCAAAACTATGAAAATAAGACTTCTCTTCATTTTTTTGGTGGTTACGTCCATTGCACAGGCCGCAATAGTTAAAGGGCGTGTGGTTGACAGCAACAAAGAGCCTCTTGACTATGTAAACGTGGCTGTCCGACTGAGAAACAACCCTGCAAAAGCCTTTGGAGCAGCCACCGAGATTAACGGTACTTTCAATATCAAGGAGGTTAAACCAGTTGGCACATACACACTTGAGATTAGTTTCATTGGCTACAAGACATATAACCGTAAGATTGAGATAAAGACATTGTCGGATGTCGTCAACGTTGGGACAATCATCCTTGAGGAAGATGCTCAATTGCTCAGCGAGGTAGAGGTTGTGGGTCAGGCGTCGCAGATGCGCTTCGACATAGACAAAAAGGTGTTCAACGTTGATGCAAACATAGCTGCAGCAGGCGCGTCAGCAACAGACATTCTTGAGAATATACCTTCGGTAGATGTTGACCAAGATGGTGAAGTTTCGCTACGCAACAACAGCAGTGTTGAGATATGGATTAACGGCAAACCGTCAGGTCTGAGCGAGGAAAATCGTGCACAAATACTCCAGCAGATGCCAGCAGGCAGCATACAATCTGTTGAGATAATCACCAACCCTTCCGCCAAATTCAACCCAGAAGGAACAGCAGGAATCATCAACATCATACTGAAAAAAGACCGTGAGATGGGATATTACGGTTCGGTAAATGCAAGCGGTTCAATCAATACTAATGGCAAACCAGGTGCGCAGGTGGGAGCGAATTTCAACCTTAACCACAAGGTTGTAGATTTCTACCTAAACGCTGGGTTCAATTGGAACAAATTCAACTCGAAAAATTATACAGATCGCTACTCGTTCAAGCCTAACACCAACCATTTGGACACAATATCATTTCTGAACAATAAACAGCAGGGCATAGGTACTGGATGGGGTGTATTTGTCAGGACAGGACTTGATTTTCATCTCAACTTGAAGAACACACTCTCTGTTTCGGGAATGCTTCACACAGGACGATGGAACAACGAAGCATACAACAACTACACATTCGTCCGTTGGCCGATGCTTGACACCACGCTCTACACAAACTCGAACGATAATATCAGCAAACGTCCGACATGGAATGCCACATTGGAGCACAACTACGAGATTGACGAAAAGGGGTCTGAGATTCGTACATCAGCTGAATTTTCAACGCATTCCAACACGGGTGACTACAACTATCAACAGTATTGCAAGAAAGGAAATATGCCTGAATACGAACAGATTCAGCGACGTGATGGAAGATGGTACAACGTCAAGTTCAAATCTGATTACACTCAGAAAATCAAGGATAATATGAAAGTTGAGGCAGGAGTCTATGGGTCATGGGACAATCGTTTTTCGCCATCACGAACTTGGAACCTTGAAAACAACGACTCACTGTTGCAACAATACAATGACTTTTCGTACGAAGAGTGGATAGCAGCGGTTTATGCAACATTCGGAGCGAAATTCGGTGGGTTCAGTTTTTCGGCTGGTCTTCGCGGAGAATACACAAAAACTATAGTAGAGACCAAAGATAGTGCTGAAAAACCTTATCAACGTACCGATACATCATATTTCAAAGTCTATCCTACACTCTTTCTCTCGTACGACTTTGGTCGTGGAAATGAACTGCAAGCCAACTACACACGACGCATTCAGCGTCCACGTGGACGGCAACTTAATTCATTTCGTGATATGAGCGATTCAACCAACATTCAATTTGGAAACCCATATCTTTCGCCAGAAATTTCAAATGCAGTTGAACTCAACTACATAAAATCGTGGGAAGAGCATGTGCTCTCGTTGAGTGCATACTACAGATTTTCGGACAATTGCATAGAGCGAGTGAGATACCTTGACACTGAGGGGTTAAATGTAATGTATTCGACGTACGACAATGTAGCAAAGCGTCAATCGGCAGGCATGGAAATAGTAGCAAAGAATAAATTTTGCAATTGGGTGAATTTGACTACGACGCTGAATGGATATTTCTCGAACATGGCAGATGTCTATTACGATGTTTATGGTACAGGTGAGCCAGTGTTGCTGTACGAGAATACCAATAGTTTTTCGTGGAGTGTACGCCTGATGCTTAACTTCCTGATACCTTATGGTATGACCGCACAATTGACAGGACAATACCGTTCGGCAAATCTGGTTGCACAAGGTAAAATGAACGACCAATATGTTATTGATTTCGGTTTTCGCAAATCATTCCTCGACAAAAAACTGAATCTTGCCTTGTCAATACGCGATATCTTGAGTTCTCGACGCTGGGCATCGACCACCGAAGGAGACAATTTCTGGCAATACGCGTCGCACGAACCTCACGGCACGAACTTCAAACTAACGCTGACTTACAACTTTGGCAATGGAGACCGAAAAGTTAAGAAACGTGCGCCAGAGTCTGGCGAAGGTTTTGGCAATGAAGATGGTATGGAGTCTATGGATATCTAAAAAATCAAAAATAATATCTATTTTTGCACTCTTCTTGAATAAGAGTGAGTTTTGTTAAGGGTGGTTCTATTAATTAGGTTGAGACGATTTTGAAGTTTATTTTTAGCAGATTGCTGTGCGAAAGAAGGGAGCATAGCGGGCTATGTGACCGACT
>JAGHVI010000190.1 GCA_018064385.1 Candidatus Minthenecus merdequi | reverse complement strand
GCCATCTGTCCTATGCTCATCTGGTCTCTGAACTCAAACTTTGCCAACAACATCTTTCTCTCGCGCTTCGTCAGGCCCTTCATCAGCAACTCGAATCTCTCGTGCGTCACCTCGCGGTTCTCGGCATCATTCGGGTTAAAAATTGGGGACTATTATATTACTGCAACCTACTGATTTGCCCCACTGAGTTTTTGCAATTCAGTACGAAGAGATTCCATTGTGTCACAATTAATGAATGTTGCATCGGTGGCATCGTATTTCCTTGGAGAAAATCTGCCTACCGCAACGACATCAATCATTTGTCTAACGAATTGCGAAAGATGGACAAGCGTGACCTTATACTGATGAGTGATTATAAATAATTCATCAGCGGCAGAACGAGAAATCATATCAACATTTTCCAAATCTACAAGATACTCGTCGTTCTCATTCAGTTTTGCTTTCAGTGCGTCTAAAGAAAAACGAGTACGAATCTCACTCCCAATCAAATCTGATAATTTTATGATGTGTTTCATAGTTCAATAAATGTATTTATATAGATTTATAGGTTCATTTATTATCGGAATCTCAACAATAACCAATGTGCCAGGCCATTCCATATTATCTGGCAACTTATAAAAGTTGTTTTCATTGGCTTCTCTGTATGACAATGCATTACCTGAAATAATTGCAAATGCCCCTGAAAGACATTCAACAACGATTCTGGAATTAGAAGATAGGCCATAACCTCTGTTTTCAGCTTCTGGTAAATTCTTAGTAGAGTAGCCTTTCTGTGCAAAATACAAGGAATTAGCCTCGTTATCACCAATCTCTTCGAGATATTTTTGCGCTTTCACGTAACTGCCAAAAATCGTTCTTCCCCCATCTGCTATTCCAAGAAAAAGATGATTCGTAGCTTGTTCAACATAAGCAAAAGCGTATGCCTCCTGAACACATGCGTGTTGTTGCACGTTGCACAAAAGTTCGTCTGTGAAGTATGACAGAAACGGTCGAAGTTCGGGAATATTAGTTTCCCGTTGAACACAATTCAGAAAATCAGATGCATCTTTATCGAAATTTGAATCAATTCTGATTTTAAATGTACAATTTCTATCCTCGCATGATGTGACCTTTGCAAGTCTTTTTAGACATAGTTTCATGTCTGAAAAACAACTCTTTGAATCGTTGAAATCAAGAAGCGATTTTAATATTTGAGATAACTGCATCATATCTTGTAATCCAAATCGCAAAGTTACGATTATTTTTTCATATAATGACTGTTTTGAATGATATTTTTTGTTGACCTACGAATTCGTGGAGATTCTTGTACGATCCTCAGGTGATGGTAAGAGAATCTGGCTTCAAAAAACTTTCTGAAACACTTGTCCAATTCAAAAATTATTTCTACCTTTGCAAAAGCAAACCTTCGCCATTGAATTGTCGCATCTGGAGTGGCGAAAAGTTACGAAACTTATTCCGCAACCTTTTATAATAGTCTAAATGGTCAGATAAACGCAATGCCGGTTTCTCATAATGCCATACTTCGTTATCAGGCTCTTGATGCTTGTTTCTCAGACTTCAATAGATATTATTTTATTGAAGACCTTATTGTTGCTGTCAACAGGCTATTGGAAAATAATGGTCAGGCTGCAGTGTCAAAACGGACTGTGCAATATGACATTCAAAAAATGGAATCAAACCACGATTGGAATGTCCTTTTTGAATCAACTCTATTGCTGCTCAATCAGTTCAAGGGATTGCCGCAATTCGAAAAAATGGAAGCACTAATCAGGGACTTGGAAAAACAATATGACTTCGCATTGCCTGATTCATTGCCTATGTTACACAGTCTTAACTTATACATTTACATAGTCTTAATTTATTCATTATCGATTCGACCTTTCTATACACCTCGCGTTCTGAGACTCCCATCTTCTTTGCCATCTGTCCTATGCTCATCTGGTCTCTGAACTCAAACTTTGCCAACAACATCTTTCTCTCGCGCTTCGTCAGGCCCTTCATCAGCAACTCGAATCTCTC
>JAGHVI010000135.1 GCA_018064385.1 Candidatus Minthenecus merdequi | reverse complement strand
TGTGCTTGAGGGCTCTCCAAATCCACCATTTTTTCCTCAATACGAGAGCAAAGAAAATCGTTTTTCCAATTACCAATCTCCTTTTTCTGGTCGCTGAATATTACTTCCAACGTCCTCTTGTCTATTGTTTTCATAAATGCAATTGTACTATAACCATCTTCACCAAATGCCTTATTTTGCAATATTTGCATCGTTTCAATGCCTTATTTTGCATATTTTCTCATCTCTGAATGCCTTATTTTACATCATTCATCAGAGGCAACTACTGGAACATCAATGAATTTCGCTGCAAAGGTACAATATTATTTTGAAATAGCAAGGAGAAAAAACGGATTTTTTCACTGCGCTTGAAAAAAATATTGAAACAATCATTTCATCACTCGATTATTACTCGACCAGTGCCTGACTTTTATCACGGAAAAAGCCAATAGGTTCATCATTGACAAGTTGATAGATTAGCACTACCTCTTTCATTCAAAAACAATCATTTACTGAATATTTCTGTAACATGTTACGCATTTGTGCTGCAAAGTCACAACTTTTTCACAACACAGAGGTCTCTTTCGAGAAAATCTTTCACACATTAACTGTTGTTAACCATTAACTGCCGTTATCAAAGCCGCAATAGCCATTTTCAGTTTCGAGCCGAGATAGGACACACGATCAGATGTAAACACTTGTTTCATCGCTCAACCATTACTTGACTATTACTCGACCATCGTACAAGAATTCGTGAACATTCTTGTACGATGGTCGAGTAATACTAAAGTTCTCCTAAGAGATTCAGGGTTGTTTTGAATATAAAAACACCAGAATGGCATACAAAGATAGCTAAGGGGTGGACGAGAATGCCACCCCTTTCTATTATATTACTTTGCCAGAAACATTCAGATTGAATTGACTACCATTACTTAATGTCACTATTATTTTGTTGTTAAAAGCTGTTCCTTGACGTCCATTGGGGTTATATGACACTACTATACAAGACTCTTCTCCAGGAGGAATAGGCATGTTTGAATACTCAATGTTCAAATTTGAATTTGTTTTAGACACATTCGTGATTGAAACATTCTCATTAGATGCATTTTTCAAGCAAAATTTAGTTGAAACTACACCGTTTAGGATAGGGATAGACCCGAAATTATGAGTTAGTTTACTAAAATACACTTTATCATTACTATATGCATCATCTTGCTGAACAATCACTTTGGAACGTACTAACCTAACTGCAAATTCCTCACTTGAATGATTCCATGCTCCATCAAAGGCATAATCAACTCCTGGGTCAAGATGTAAAAGTTTCGCATTTGCAGACATCAAACCATATTCTTCTTTTGTTGGAAGTCTCCAGTCAGAATAGCCATAAAGCATTTGTCTATTTGTGATATCGATAAGTGTGCTTGGATTTGCAGTAAACGAGCCTAAATCTGTTGGAAACACATACAAAAAGCCACTTAATACATTCACCTGAGCAGAATTGTTTTGTATTGATTTATCTAAATTTCTTGCCAATTCTCTTGCTATCTCAGTCATCAATTTGCGGTCATTATCAACATTATTACGACGACTGCCAGCAGCTGATACTAATTCTCCCGTATTGGTTGACACCAATCTAATATCAACATTATATTGACCGACTCCCACTCTTGTAGTTCCGTCTGAGGCTGTTTTTGTATCGTGCTGAATAAAATTTATGGTACCTATCAGAACAGCTTCTACTTTAAGTTTGTTTCCAATGACTTTTCGTTGAGACTCCGTAACATCAGTATGCGGTTTAATGTTGTTTGCGGAAAGGATAGCATTAAGTTGTGTTCTTTCTACCACCGTAAAATATCCTGAATTGAACAATTCAACAGATAGCATATCCGATAAGCCATCTACTTGAGACTGGGTCATTCCGACACCAGCACGCAAATCAAGGATTGCGATTCTCAACTTTTGAGCAGATAAGCTCGATGATATCAGAGCTACTGCCAACAAAACTATTAATATAATCTTTTTCATTGTGCCTTAATGTATCCCATTATTAATTCCAAACCTTCCAATTCGTAAATTGCAGTCTTCTTTGAACTACTATCTTCTGTATATTCAAGCATCATTTCTGATTGGTTGGTAATTTGGTCAACTATTGATGTTGCATCGTAATTCCATTGCTTCAAAAATCTATTATATGTACCATACTTATAGACTGGTCCTTCTTTTACAAAAGACAATGTAATCTCAGTCTCACCAAACTTAAAACTGAACATTTCAACATTTCCATCAGTAGTTTCACCAGAAACTTCATTTGCACCAAAGTACAACATCAATGTAACTACTTTATTGGAATCAATATTGATGGCAAAAGTATCCTTTGCAATATTAATAGGGTTTATCCAAATTCTTGTATGTTCATCATTCCATTGCCAACGTCCAAACTCATCTTTAGTTGCCTGAGAACTGTTTTTCTTCCCATAAATAATGGCACCCTTCCCTCCTACCGTAAAACTAACTGATGTTGAATAATTTCCAGTCAATCTTGCATTATACGTTTTGCGACTCAGTTCAAACTCATCACCTGAAAACAATTTCAGATTCAGTTTTTCTCCTTTATAAGATTCACTACCACTTGCTTTATAATTCTCAGTATGATCGTATACTTTTTCATAGGTATAGTGATCAGCTCCTGCATTAAGCAATATATTTGCAGTTACACTACCTACATTATATTTTTTTTCAGTTCTATAAACAGCCTCTGTTCTATAATAATTTCCAGAAACATTGACATCCATTTTCAAATAAAGACTATTTGATTCCTTATCCCAAATAAGTGTTCCAGATGATTTAAGAGATCCATTCCTATACGAATCATTATCACTTCCAGAAAACGTAACTGTGTAATCTGGATTAATAGTAATTGATGGACCAGAATTACAAGACAGAGTAATCTTGTCATACTGAGGAATCGATTTATAAAAATCCAATGCCTCATTCCCCCGTGAAAGGTCAAGAATTTCGTCATCTCCATAAGCCACACATACAGTAGCTGACAGAAAAAAACAAAGAAATAACAATCGTTTCATAACTTATAATATTTGTATATGCCTACTCTCAGATGGGATTTTCGGCTACCTCCCTCGTAATATTTAATTTAATTATTGACATATAGACACAAAAAAACGCAGTCCCCAATTGACATTCTCCTTTCTGAGGTTCTGGTAAACCCGTGTAACAAGAATGACAACGTTGCCTGCGCCGATATGCATAACAGCACTCAGAAGAGCGCATGAATATACATACACCACAAGCATCCATTGAAACATCTTGTTTCGAGTTACACAAAATTTACCAGATTTCAGAAAGCCGAAACAAGCGTCAATAAACGCCTATAATTATGTCTGCCACCCACCCCTTATGAGACATCCCACAGGCGCAGGTTTGCGGCTGCAAAGGTACAATATTATTTTGGATTGACAAAATAAATCGCTAAAAAAAACGCTTATCTTCGAAAAAGTGTAACTTTCGCTGAAATATATCCTCGAAAAAGTGTAACTTTGCAGCCGAAAAAATTTAATTATCAGATTGTTATGAGAAGATTCATCATTGACAGGTTGACAGAATGGAAAGGCTCTCCTTTATGTAAACCACTTATCTTGCTGGGTGTCAGACAAGTAGGAAAGACTTGAGTAATGAAGTAATTTGGACGTACTCATTATGAAAATTTTGCTTACCATAACTGCGACGATGAACCAATGGCTAAGAAACTGTTCATCGTTGACTACGATATCAAGATTGCCACTGCGTGGCAGGGTGATTGTTATGTGCCATCCATCTGGAATACAAAGTAACAAAAATTATCTGATATGGCAAAAGAATTTGAAGGATTTTTTTCAACTAACCCACATTGCAGCATTATTTCACATAATCACCTGTTAGTCAGGTGCTGTTATTAAATGCCATCCAACAAAAAAAACACCTTCTATTTCGACCAAACATCAGAACCAAAAACCTTTAACCTCAACTCGCCCGATTGAAGACGATTTGCTAATTTTCAATAAAAAAAAGTGGTCAAATTTTGGTGCAAAAAATCTTTGATTTTCTTTTGTTTTTATGGTTATTTATTTGTACCTTTGTCGCCAAGTATGTACAACCCATTCAGACGGACAAAAATAATAAAACACAACATATTATGGACAACAAACTCCAAGAACTTACTGAGAAAATCTACTCAGAAGGTGTCGAACGTGGAAAAGCAAAGGCTGACGAATTACTCCGTAAGGCACAATCCGAAGCAGATGCTATAGTGGCTAAAGCAAACGCTGACGCTGCCCAAATTATGGCTGACGCAAAAAAACGTGCCTCAGAATTGGACGGCAACACTCGCTCTGAACTGAAGTTATTCACTCAACAAGCCATCAATTCGCTGAAAACAGACATCACTAATCTGGTAACTAACAGAGTGACTAACAATGCTGTTAAAGCTGCTACTTCAGACACCTCTTTTATGCAGGGCATCATTCGTTATATTGCTGAAGCTTGGGTCAAAGACGGAAACGTAACCATTGAAACAGCCAAAGCTGACGAACTTACAGCATTTTTCCAAACTAATGCTGCCGAACTACTCAATAAGGGTGTGAATATCGTAAGTTCTAAGGATGGCGCAACTTCATTCACCATCATCCCTGAAAACGGTGGTTTCAAAGTAACCATCGGTGATGACGAACTCACCGCTTATTTCAAAGAATTCATACGCCCTAAATTGGTTGAAATGCTCTTCTAACACAATGAATTACTACTATTTCATAGCGGGAATGCCCGACATCAGCCAAAGTAATCCAAAGTCCATTCCTGACCTCAAAATCCTCCGCGAAGAACTTCAAGAGGAACTTTCGTCAGGCGACTTCAAATTATTCTCCCTGATTGCAGATGGTATAGAAAACGCAGATGTCAAACAGTATGTAAGTCGTTGGGAAAGAGACCCTGAAACTGAAGAAACAATCGAATTATCCGAAGAACAACGCGCTACCCTCTATTACGAATATGGTATGAAGTCCCGCAATAAGTTCGTCCGCGAATGGTTCGAGTTTAACCTGAACGTTAACAATATACTTACAGCTATCATCTGCCGCAATAATGGTTGGGATATTCGCAAAGCTGTTGTGGGTAACAATTCCGTGGCTGAATCTATCCGTGAAAACTCTACAGTTCGTGATTTCAACCTAAAAGCAATCCTTGACTACTACCCTACCTTGCAACAGATTATTGATACCGAAAATCTTATGGAACGAGAACAGAAAATCGATGCTCTCAAATGGCAGTGGCTCGAAAATAACTCGTTTTTCAATTTTTTCGGTATAGAGAAAATTATCTCGTTTTATATTCGTTGCTCTCTCCTCGAGCGTTGGAATATTCTCACCATCGAAGAGGGTGAACGAATTTTCCGAGAAATCATAGACAACCTTAAGAAGGATGTCAAATTCTGAACAAAGAATAAAAAAAACACTCATAAATAAATATGACAACAGGTAAAGTAAAAGGCATCATCTCCAACCTTGTAACTGTTGGTGTTGATGGTCCTGTGGCACAGAATGAAATTTGCTACATCCTGCTCAACAATGTCCGTCTGATGGCTGAAGTCCTGAAGGTTAACAAGGATAATGTTTTTGTGCAGGTGTTCGAATCAACTCGCGGCTTGAAAGTGGGTGACTCGGTGGAATTTACAGGACACATGCTTGAGGTGACACTCGGTCCTGGTATGCTGAGCCGCAATTACGATGGTCTGCAGAATGACCTCGACAAGATGGAAGGTGTCTTCCTTCGCCGAGGCGAGTACAATTTTCCTCTTGACGAGGAACGTCTCTGGAATTTCAAACCTCTGGCAAAGGCAGGCGACCGCGTAGAAGCAGCCTCTTGGCTCGGCGAGGTAGATGAAAACTTCCAACCTCACCGCATCATGGTTCCATTTGCAATGGAAGGTTCTTACACGGTTAAATCTGTTGCCCTTGCAGGACAATACAAAATCAAGGACACTATCGCTGTAATCACAGACAGTGACGGCGTTGACCACGAAATCAATATGATTCAAAAGTGGCCAGTCAAAAAGGCTATCAATGTACATACTGAGAAACCTCGTCCTTTCCGTCTCCTCGAAACAGGAGTTCGTATCATTGATACTGCCAACCCTATCGTTGAAGGTGGTACAGGTTTCATTCCCGGTCCTTTCGGTACCGGAAAAACTGTTCTCCAGCATGCCATCTCTAAACAGGCTGATGCCGACATCGTTATTATGGCTGCTTGCGGTGAACGTGCAAACGAGGTTGTTGAAATCTTCGTTGAATTCCCTGAATTGGTTGACCCTCACACTGGTCGCAAGTTGATGGAACGTACAATCATCATCGCTAATACTTCTAATATGCCTGTTGCAGCTCGCGAAGCATCTGTATATACAGCAATGACTATCGCTGAGTATTACCGCGCTATGGGGTTGAAAGTCCTGCTGATGGCAGACTCAACCTCACGTTGGGCTCAGGCGCTCCGCGAAATGTCAAACCGTATGGAGGAACTTCCTGGTCAAGATGCCTTCCCTATGGATCTTTCGGCTATCATCGGAGCTTTCTATAGCCGTGCAGGTTTCGTTTATCTTAAAAACGGCAAGAGTGGTTCAATCACTTTCATCGGTACTGTTTCTCCTGCTGGTGGTAACCTGAAGGAGCCTGTGACTGAGGGTACTAAGAAAGTTGCACGCTGTTTCTACGCTCTTGAACAGAGCCGCGCAGACCGCAAACGCTACCCTGCCGTAAACCCTATTGACTCATATTCTAAGTACATTGAATACCCTGAGTTCGAAGAGTATATTCACACTAAAATCGAAGGCGACTGGATTGGGAAAGTCAACAAATTGAAAACTTTTCTCCAACGTGGCAAGGAAGTTCAAGAACAGATTAACATCCTCGGTGATGATGGTGTACCTGTTGATTATCACGTTACTTTCTGGAAGAGCGAGGCTCTGGATTTCGTAATCCTCCAACAAGACGCATTTGATGCAATAGACTCAGTATGTCCTCTTGAACGTCAAGAGTATATGCTGAACCTTATGATGGATATATGCGACCGTGAGTTCCATTTTGATGACTTCAATGCAGTATCGGCATTCTTCAAACCACTGATTAACCTCTGCCGCCAGATGAACTATTCAGAGTTCCACAGCGAAAAGTTCGAAGATTACCGTCACCAGTTGGACGAAATGCTTGCTAACATTAAATAATTAAGGACTATGACTAAGGCTTTTCAAAAAATATATACTGAGATTACAGCCATCACTAAAGCCACTTGCTCACTCCGTGCAACAGGTGTGGGTAACGATGAATTGGCTACCGTGAACGGCAAACTAGCACAAGTTGTCCGCATCATCGGTGATGAGGTGACTCTGCAAGTTTTTGAAGGTACTGAGGGTATTCCAACCAATGCTGAGGTTGTTTTTCTCGGCAAGGCTCCTTCGCTCAAGGTTTCCGACCAGTTGGCTGGCCGTTTCTTCAACGCTTTCGGCTTCCCTATCGATGGAGGCCCTGAGGTTGAAGGCGAGGAAATTGAAATTGGCGGTCCTTCCGTCAACCCAGTACGCCGCCGCCAACCATCTGAACTGATTGCAACTGGTATCGCAGGTATTGACCTCAACAACACATTAGTATCTGGTCAGAAGATTCCTTTCTTTGCTGACCCTGACCAACCTTACAATCAAGTTATGGCTAACGTTGCCCTCCGCGCAGAAGCTGACAAAATCATCCTCGGCGGTATGGGTATGACCAATGACGATTATCTCTATTTCAAAAGTGTGTTCTCAAACGCAGGCGTTCTTGATCGCATAATCTCGTTTGTCAATACCACAGAGAACCCTCCTGTTGAACGTCTGCTTATACCAGATATGGCACTTACCGCAGCCGAATATTTCGCTGTTCAGAAAAATGAAAAGGTGCTTGTGCTCCTCACTGATATGACCCTTTATGCTGATGCTTTGGCTATTGTGTCAAACCGTATGGATCAGATTCCTTCAAAGGATTCTATGCCTGGTTCTCTCTATTCTGACCTCGCCAAAATTTACGAGAAGGCTGCACAATTTCCAACAGGTGGCTCAATAACTATCATTGCTGTTACTACCCTTTCGGGTGGAGATATTACGCACGCCATTCCTGATAATACTGGTTATATCACTGAAGGTCAGTTATTCCTCCGTCGTGACTCTGATGTCGGTAAGGTTATCGTTGACCCTTTCCGCTCGTTGTCTCGTCTGAAGCAACTTGTTCAAGGCAAGAAGACCCGCGAAGATCATCCGCAAGTGATGAATGCCGCTGTTCGACTCTTTGCCGATGCTGCTAACGCTAAAACTAAACTTGAGAATGGTTTCGACCTTACTGATTACGACCAGCGTACTCTTGACTTCGCTCATGATTATTCTGAAAAAATCCTTGCCATCGATGTCAACATCAATACAGTCGAAATGCTTGACACTACCTGGTCTCTATTCCAAAAGTATTTCAAACGCGAAGAGGTCAACATCAAGGAAGCACTAGTTAATAAATATTGGAAATAATAATCAATGGCAATCCAGTTTCAATATAACAAGACATCTCTTCAAGGTCTCGAAAAGAATCTGAAGATGCGTGAACGTACTCTGCCTACTATCAAAAATAAAGAGAGTGCACTGCGTCTTGAGGTGAAGCGTGCCAAGAAGGAGATAACTGACCTCGAATCTAAACTTGAAGATGCTATTCGTTCTTACGATAAGATGCTGGCTCTTTGGGCTGAGTTTGACCCCTCTCTTCTCACTGTCGAAGATGTGGAACTCGGCTCAAAAAAGGTTGCAGGTGTGAAAGTCCCTGTGATTATTAATATACGATACATCACTAAGCCTTTCTCTGTCTTCTGCTCTCCTAAATGGTTCGCCGATGGTCTTGATGTTCTCAAGAAAATGGCTGAAATAGGTCTCGAACACGAACTCTGTGCCGAGAAGGTTAGACTGCTTGAATATGCACGCAAGAAAACTACTCAGAAGGTTAATCTTTTTGAGAAGGTGCAGATTCCCGGCTATCAAGACGCTATTCGCAAGATTAAACGCTTTATGGAAGACGAGGAGAACCTCTCCAAGTCCAGTCAGAAAATCGTAAAAGCTAAACGCCTATGATTTCAAGAATGACAAGATACGATTTCCTTGTGTTCCACGCTGAATACAACAGTTTTCTCAAAAAACTGCGTGATGTAGGAGTTCTACATGTGACACAGCCTAACGAGGGAATACAAGAAACCGATGAATTATTGCAAAAAATGCAGTTGAAAAGTGCCGTCTCTCGCACGATTGAGCATGCTAAGGCTCTGCTTAGCAAAGAGGATTCACCTTCTGTCCGCTCTACTTCTGTATTCGATGAAGGCATAGCACTGATAAATGATTTTGACTCGAAAGAGGCTGAAATAAACCGCATTAAAACAGAAATCAACGCTCTATGTTCACTAAGTGCACAAATGTCTGTATGGGGCGTTTTCTCGCCTGAACGCTTAGCCACTCTTGCCGAAAACGGCATTAAGGTTGATTTCCAATCCTGTCCTATCGCCCGTTTTAACCCTGAGTGGAAAGGTGTTTTCGAAATTTCAAACAATGGTGCTACTACTTTCTTCGTTAAGGTATCAACACCTTCTGAACCTGCCGAGGATATAGAAGCTGATTCTGTCCAAATGGCAAATCGTGACTATAAACATATTGATGAAGAAATCGCTAAGTTGAAGAGCGAATTATCAAGTTGTGAAAATGAATTAAAACAATTCGCTATCGCCAACCTTGAGAATTTCAATGAGGTTCTTCTTCAAATAGATGACCTCATCAATTTTGATAATGTTCTTCTCAGTACTGCTCATGCCGCTGAGAATACAGTGATGTTGCTCGAAGGTTACTGCCCCGACGAATGTCAAGATGCTCTAAAGACTATGCTTGAAACTGAGGGTGTCTATTACGAATCCCATCAACCAAAACTTACCGACAATGTACCTATTAAACTGAAGAACAACGCTTTTTCTCGGCTCTTTGAACCAATAATGAAACTCTATTCGTTGCCTAACTACTCCGAACTTGACCCAACACCGTTCATCGCGCCATTCTTTATGCTCTTCTTCGGATTATGTCTCGGTGATGGTGGGTACGGACTTATAATCCTCTTGCTTTGCACACTTATTAAAAATAAAGTATCTTCTGGCAAACGTGACCTTATATCATTGGGGCAATGGCTCGGTGCAGCTACCCTCTTCGCAGGATTATTAACAGGTTCATTCTTCGGTGTATCACTTGATTCAGTCACTTGGCCTTGGCTTGCCAACATCAAACACTATT
This sequence comes from Candidatus Minthenecus merdequi, assembly GCA_018064385.1. Lineage (GTDB taxonomy): Bacteria > Bacteroidota > Bacteroidia > Bacteroidales > Paludibacteraceae > Aphodosoma > Aphodosoma merdequi. The sequence goes on along the minus strand of JAGHVI010000135.1, from coordinate 5,779 downwards.
TCCTCACTGATGCCAATTACAAAGCTCAACTCGGAGGCTATAGTCCAATGATGATTCTTGCAGTAGTAATAGGTCTTGTACAGATTTTCTTTGGTATGGCGGTCAACTCAGCCAAAATAATAAAACAACATGGAATCAAATATGCCCTTGCTCCAATAGCTTGGATTACAGGTCTTCTTGGAACAGCAGCTTGCTACGGTCTCCCTGCTCTTGGCATTGCAATACCTGTCATATTGAATTATATCTTCTATGCGCTGATTGCATTGAGCGTCTTGTTGATTGTTCTTTACAATTCGCCTGACAGTTACAGCAATCCTGTAGGTGGTTTCTTCAAGAACATAGGCTCTGCTCTATGGGCAACCTACAATATGGCAACAGGACTGCTTGGTGATACCCTATCTTATATCCGCCTATTTGCACTCGGACTGACTGGCTCAATTCTTGGTAGTGTCTTTAACCAGTTAGCATTCCAGTTCGGCGGAATGGTACCTGTTCCCGGTCTTGACTGGCTCGTTATTCTGTTCATCCTTATCTTTGGTCATTCGCTGAACTTCGGCTTGAACATGATTGGAGCTTTTGTCCACCCTCTCCGTCTGACCTTCGTTGAATACTATAAGAATTCAGGCTTCGAAGGTGGTGGTCAAGCATACAACCCATTTCACAAACTCTCTGCTGAAAAATAACAAAAAACCTTTATTGTCGTAAATCACTACGTCTTACAATACAAAAATAATAACAAATTAAAATTAATACTATTATGAATCCACTACTTTTAGCTTACTTTGGTGTCGCAATTATGGTGGCACTCTCTTGTATCGGCAGCGCCTATGGCGTAACAATCTGCGGTAATGCAGCTATCGGTGCCTTGAAAAAAACACCAGGTCAACTCGGTTCTTTCATTGCGCTCTCCGCTCTCCCTTCAACACAAGGTCTCTATGGTTTTGTGGGCTACTTCATCGCAAGTTCGTTCCTCACTGACCAAATCACAATGCTCCAAGGCATTGCACTCTTCGGTGCTGGTCTTGCAATGGGCTTCGTTGCACTCTTCTCTGCTCTCCGTCAGGCTAAAGTTTGCGCTAACGGTATCGCAGCTATCGGTCAAGGCAATAACGTTTTCGGTGGTACAATGGTGCTCGCGGTATTCCCAGAGCTCTATGCAATCCTCGGTCTCCTTGTGCTGATTCTCGTTACTGGTACAATCTAATTTATAAATAGCATATTACAAAAAAGACAACACGTAAATTATGTGTTGTCTTTTTTGTTGAAAAAATGATAGATTATTTCTTTGTTATTCCGAAAAAAATCATTATCTTTGCACCTTGCAATATAAAGGTAAATTCAGAAATAATCAAAATACTCTGTAATAGTAACTTAATCACTATGGTAATCAAAATAATAAATCGTTCGTCTAACCCACTTCCCGAATATGCCACACCTGCCTCAGCAGGTATAGATCTCCGCGCTAACCTCGAAAAACCAGTAGTTCTCAACCCATTGCAACGTTGTTTGATATCTACTGGCCTTTTCATTGAACTTCCTGTAGGCTACGAGGCTCAGATTCGTCCACGCTCAGGACTTGCTTTGAAACACGGCATAACCGTCCTTAATTCACCTGGTACAATCGACGCTGACTATCGTGGAGAAATTGGTGTTATCCTTATTAATCTCAGCGACGAACCATTCGTCATAAATCATGGTGAACGCATCTGCCAAATGATTATTGCTCGCCATGAACAGGCCGAATGGTCTCTCGTTGAGCAACTTGACACAACCGAACGTGGTGCTGGTGGCTTTGGACATACTGGCAAATGACACTTCACTAAACTTTTCAGTCAGAACACTGGTCTAACCAATGATTAAAACCTTAACATGCGTAAATTCTTAATACCAATACTTCTGCTTATAGTTCTTAAAGCAAATGCCCAAAATACCTTGAAAAACGACTCCGTTTTCCAAGCTCAGGTTGCTGCCGAACGCCTTCAAGACTCAACTGACATCGACCGTATTAAGTCTCTGTACATTGATGCCCTGCGCTACAAAGAAATCAGTAAGACCAATGGCGACCGCGAACTGCTTCTCAAAACTTACGCCTGCCTTGAACAGTCTATCCACATTCAGGATTCACTTAACATCCCTGCTCCTTCCTACTATGCTGCTGCATCTTTCCAGATTGCACTTTTCCATCTTAGCACACAAAACTACAAAGCAGCATATTTTTACATCAATCAAGCCCACAATAATGAACCAGACAATACCGAGTATCTTGAGTATTTGGTATATATGATTGAGAACAACGATAATCCCGCTTCGCAAAAAATAGCTATAAACTACCTCCAAAAGCTCCGCAAACTTAACCCTTTCAACTCTTCGTATTGTCTTCACCTTGTCAATTCTTATTCTGATTTAGGCAAATACAAGAAAGCTTTCCACGAGCTCGAAGCTTACCGCAAATTGGAAGGCGAGTCACTAACTTCACTGCAATATGAAGTAGCCCTTCTGTACGAAACTGGCAAAGAAGAAGCAATTCCTGATGTTTTCTCAAACTACATTTCACGTAACCCACAAGACCGACAAAGTGCCGAAATGATGCTGACCAACCATTATCGTCGTGCTGGTCAGTACGACAAATCGTTTGAAGTTCTAAACCGAAACCTTGACTATATTACTAATTACGACCTCCCAAAACTGCTGAACCCTTACATTGGTTTCCATCTTGACAATAAAGACACAGTATCGGTTCGTCACCTGCTTGACACTATCCAAAGCCTTCATCCTTCTGATGTTTCTGTTTATGAATACATTCTCACGATTAACGAAGTACTTCGCGATACCGTTGCAATAATGAATACACTTAACCACATTTGTCAACTTGATAGACGCAACGAAGATGCTTACCGCACTTTGTTTGGAATCTATGCCGCTCGCGAAATGAATGATTCTACACTTGTCATTGCATCACGGGCCCACAAGCTTTTCCAAAATGACGAATGGGCTTACCGTCACATTTTGTGCCTTTCCAATGACACCTCACTCTCTGACTCTTTACTGAAGGTGTGCCATCAAGCCATCATAGATGCCGAAGAATCAGGAATAAAAGGAATTGCTTATATTTTCATCGGTGACTATATGATGCAACACGACTCCCTGCAAGCTGCTTTCTCAGCTTACGACAGCTGTCTTGTATATTTACCCGACAATTCGTATGTAATGAACAATTATGCCTACTCGCTTGCAACATCGCCTGATGTTACCGAGTCTGACCTCGCTCGAGCCGAGAAAATGGCTGCCGCAGCTATGAAAAAAGACCCATCATCCTCCCCTGTTATTGATACTTACGCTTGGATTCTCTTTCTCCGTAACGATGCCTTGTCAGCAAGAATGTATTACGAACGTCTAATAAGAATGGCAACTGACGGTAAAATCGTTTTGGACCCAACTACTTGCTACCACATTTATTCCGTATTCGCAAAACTGGGATATAACGATGAGGCAGAAAAATATCTTACAAAAGCTCGTGAATTGTACTATCTTGCCCCCAACTCTGTCCGTGAACAGAAAATTATTGATGCTTTGAAGTAACCTCATTATACTATGAAAAAACTCTTATTGTCATTATCTATCGTCTCTGCTTTTGTCTCGTGCAACATTCAACATCAATCCACCAAAATCACAAGACTAAAGTCCAAAAATCAACCAATTGCCGTGGTTGATACAACGCTCTCTGCCTCTGACATCATTGAACGCACATTACAAAATCAACCATCTTTTATCACGCTTAATATCCCAAAGTTTGACCTCAACGTCCAATTCGGGCAAGTTTCTTATACTCTCCGTGGCTCCCTTCGCATAATAAAAGATTCTATTATCTCTCTATCCGTCCAGCCTATGTTAGGAATTGAGGTCGCAAGGATAGATTTCAATCCTGAATTTTTCACCATTTATGACAAAATGAACCATCGTTACAGCGAAACTCCTTACGATGTAATGTACATTGGCACCGGCATTCCTTTCAATTTCAATGCTATACAGTCTATGCTTTCTGCTCATTTCTTCTCAATACCACACCGCGATAGCCACTCGTTTATATTAGAAAACAACACTGACTCAACCTATGTCCTTGTAGGCAACGATAACCTGAGTAATATGTTCCAATATTTTGAAATTAATTTTGGTTCATTCCTACTTTCTGTTTCGGGTCTTCAGCGTGGCAAAAGCATGTCTCTTCCTTTCAGCGTTATTTACTCTGATTGGCGACTGGTAAACCGAAAATACAAGTTCCCTTATCACATAACCATAGAACTTGACCACAATAAGTTCTTGTTTCTCGCCAATGCTATTATCGAAGAAATTGATTTCGACAAAGATATCAATATCACCAATATAAACTTGGAACGATACAAACGTGTCCCTTTCAGTACGTTCTTTACTGAACAGAAAATATAAAGGGTGGTTCTATTAATTAGGTTGAGACGATTTTGAAGTTTATTTTTAGCAGATTGCTGTGCGAAAGAAGGGCGTAGCAAGGCATTTATTGATATTCCTCAAGAATAGTACGATAATCCCTATATCTTCGTTTCTTGACAGATGGAATGAGTAGTAGAATCAAGATTGATAGAATAACAACAACAGTAGCCAATAGATTCAAGAGAAAGTTATCTGTTTGACTAAATAAGAGATGAGCCAATGAAGCCAAGAGAATAAGCCAACAAACATAGCCAACTATAGTACGTTTTTTTGTTTTATGTTTCATCAGAATGGTGAATGCTTCATCATTGGCTGAGCGCAACAGAGGTTGCAATGCATCGGCATCTTGCGAAGTCATTTTGCCCGCAACATGCACATTGAAAAGGGTAATATTCTCTTGTTTCATAGTTTGATAATATGGGAAAACTTATTTTCATTGCAAAGGTACAAATAAATTCTGAGATAACTCCTAAAAACATATAGAAATAATCCATACAAGCAAGGCGGAAAGCATTTCGTCTTCACAATACACTGTAAGCCAAAAGAGTAACCGCAAGAGAAGAAAACCAGGAAGTCTGCGATATATGGAAATGTCATACTTTTCGGTATAAAATTATATGGAAATCTCATACTTTTCGGCACAAAAATATATGGAAATGTCATACTATTTGGTATAAAAATATATGGAAATCTCATTTTTTCAAATCAAAAGTCTTGGCAATGTGTAAGTCTCGGCAAAAAGGAATAAACAAAAAAACACCGCCTGTGGCATTTCTGCCGCAAGCGGTGTTTTTATAAGTATAATGTGTAATTATCCGAGAAGGATTTCCATCATCTTGCGTGCTGCCCAAGCCACTGGAGTTCCAGGACCAAAGATTGCAGCAACACCAGCCTTGTAGAGGAAGTCGTAGTCCTGAGCAGGGATTACACCACCGGCAATTACGATGATATCCTCACGACCGAGTTTCTTAAGCTCAGCGATGACCTGAGGAACAAGAGTCTTGTGACCTGCAGCAAGCGAAGAGACACCGAGTACGTTAACGTCGTTCTCTACAGCCTGACGAGCAGCCTCTTCTGGAGTCTGGAACAAAGGTCCCATGTCAACATCGAAACCGCAGTCTGCATAACCGGTAGCGCAAACCTTAGCACCACGGTCATGACCATCCTGACCCATCTTGGCAATCATGATACGAGGCTGACGGCCTTCTTTCTTAGCAAACTCTGCTGTGAGACGAGTAGCCTCCTGGAAGTCCTCGTCGTTCTTTGTTCCTGCTGAATACACGCCTGAAATAGTTCTGATAGTTGCTTTATAACG
>JAGHVI010000196.1 GCA_018064385.1 Candidatus Minthenecus merdequi | reverse complement strand
CCGACTGACAAGCAGCAAGATGCAAAAATAAATTCAAAAGCGTCCAATTATGGAACATTCTCTTATATATCATACAAACATAATTTATAGAACCACCCTTAAAGCATCAGATGTCTGTTTGAGCAGGGCATCAACAGAGACATTAGCACCTGTTGCATTTTGCATCCAGATGTTAGGTGTGAGTCTGCCAGCTTTGTATATTCTGCAAATTTCCGGACCAATGACTTTGTTCTTGAAATACTCTTCCAATTGAGCTTCGACCAGATTTCCGTAAGCATAGTTAGCCAAATAAAGAGGGTAAGAAATCATATGAGAATAGACGGCAAGGATAGGCGAATCCTTAACTCCGAAGTGAGGTGCATAGTATTTGTTCCACAGCTCTTTGGCAGTTTTTACCACTTGATTTCTCAATTGTTCGGCTGTACAGTCAGGGTTGTCGTACATCCATCGCCAAGTGTAAAGGTCAAGTAAAGAGACACCCATCATTTCAAAACCATTCCAAAAGATGTCTATTGTGTTGAGGGCTTCGATGTTAGGGTCAGTTGAATTATAACCTAACAATTGCAAGTCTCTTTTTTGGAATACGAAGGCAAGAGCTTCGGTGAATGCAGTAGAAGGGATTCTTGCCATTGAGTAATAATCAACGTCCTGAATAGAAATTGTTTGTTCGACATTATGTCCAAACTCATGGCAAGCGATGTTATAACCGAGATAATCAAAGCCATCGGCTTGTATTCTTGTACGGAGTCTTGACTTTTCGAATTTTGCCTGCGAAGTCCAGGCGTGACCTGCGCTACGAGAAGCGTCAACCTCCACTTGATTCTGAATAGAGTTAGCCTTTTGTTTGTCGAAACCAAGTTTCACAAGAATGTTGCACATATCGTTATGGAAGGCTTCGTTTGTAGGGTAGAGTTTTTTTGTTTTAGCATTCAGTTCGTTGATATTTATCAAACTACGTGTTTTAAATCCGTCATACCAGATGTCGTAAGGACGAAGGTCTCTTCCGAGACGTTTTTTGATTAACGTGATGACCTTTGCAGCCTCTTCCGAACTGAGATAGGCAGTGAACATTTCCTCAATCTCCTTATCAGAGACCTCCATATCGCGGTCGAAAGCTCTTGCAATTGCTGTTGGGTGAGCAGGGCAGTACATATCCATAGCCTTGCAAGCGTGGAATTGGTCGAGCAAGTGCTGATATCTTACATCCATTTCACGTTCATTGTCCACTTTATTTCCGTTGAGGTCAGTAACTTTATTAGTATAAGGATTCCAAAGGAATTGGTCGCAATTGATGACGCGTGCGGGTATAGTTTGTTCGATGATGCGAAGCATAACTTGATAAATCATCTCCTGTTTCTCTCTTGCCACAAGACTTGAGTCGGAGTATTGTGATTTCAGTTCGTCACGGAGGTTCCAGTGCGAGATAAGAGACATTCCGTCAGGGAAGATTTGTTCACCTTTGTTATTGCGAAGGCATCCCATTTTTATATCGTAGCTTTCGATGTATGTGCCTGCTTCCGAATTGCATTTAACGAAAGCAGCACCAAGTTTTGCCGGAACTCTTGCAGCAAACCAGTCAGCCAAGCGAGCATAAGCCCATTGTTCGCGACTCCAATTCATACCCAACTCATTTTTCTCTTCGAGAGAGTATAATGGGAAATTCAGCAAAGTGACGAAAGCTATTTTAGTTTCGAACATATCGTCAGTAAAATGAGCTGTTGGGTCGTATGCAGCGAACATATTATCAACGTTTAATATAGTGTCGCCCACAACGTGGAGAGGGAACATAAAATCGACGTAAACCATGTCGTTGTGTCCACGGAAACTTTCTATCTGACGGTCTATGCGGCAGAAAAGTTTGTGGCGCATAACAGAGTCACCAACATAATTTTCGAGACAGAAAGAACGGAAATCGTCTTCTGTTCCATCATCATTGGTCCAAAATTTTGCGGCAGACCTTACTCCGCGCTCAGCCAATTCGGCATCTTCGACATCAGGTTGAGTGACGAGCATTTGGATAGTGCTGTCAATCATAGCTTCGGAAATGTTAGACATAGAGGTTTGTTTTTTGAGAGGTTGGCAACCCACAAGGGCTATCAGAGCCAGGACGATAGGAGTTAGGTGTTTCATTATTTCATAAATTTAGATATGTGCTTAATTAACAGAAAAACAACCCAATCAGGGATGTGCTTGCAGAGGAATACGAAAGGACCGTTAATCCATCCTGGAACTACTGATTTCTTTTTGCGAAACATAGCCTTGAGGGCTTTTTTTACAAGTTTTTCGGGTGGCATGCTGACTTGCAGATTGACAGCCAGTCGTCTTAAGTTAGGAGCAAGACCATAGAGACCAGTATCAATTGCACCCGGGCATATTGCTGTCACAGACACTCCGTAAGGTTTCAGCTCGTACCACATTGAACGAGAGAAATTCAGGATATAAGCCTTTGTAGAGTTATAAATATTGATACCTGGCATAGCCATCCAAGCAGACATTGAACTCATATTTAGGATATAACCGTGTTTACGTTCAGCCATCCAAGCACCAAAAATCTGAGTCATGCGAGTCACAGTTTTGATATGCAAGTCAAGCATCAATTCGACTCTTTTCCAAGGTGTATCTATGAGGTTGTTGAAAAAGAAAACTCCAGCATTATTGATTACGATTTCAACATCAAGAGAATGTTCTTTCACATAATCCAACAGAGTATCAGCTGCATCTGGGGCAGTCAGGTCCTTCAGCAACGAGTGTACTTGGATACCAAAATCAGTTTTCAGCATCTCGGCAGTTTCAGCCAGCTCTTTTTCTTGAATTGAAATGATAAAAAGGTTATAGCCACGCGAGGCAAGTTCCTTGGCATAGCAAAGGCCAATTCCCGACGAGGCTCCTGTCACCAATGCGTATTTATTCATTATTTTCGGCTTTTTCAATCTCGTTTTGGAGTTTTTTAGGCAAATTATCTACACAATGATGGCACTTCATTTCTAAAGTGTACATACGACCGATGCAGTAGTTAGAGTGTTTGCAACCGCTGCAATATTCCATATCTCCTTTCTCTTCAGCCTCGCGGATATGGTTAACGAACTCGGGGTCGTGTACAAGCACACGAGCCATTTGAACCAACTCGAAGCCAGAGTTGAGTACCTCGTCTATTTTGCTTCGACGTACAAGTCCGCCGACATAGATAAGCGGTAGTTTCAGTTCAGCACGGAATTTTTTGGCATCTTCCAGGAAATAAGCCTCTTTGAATGGCACAGTAGGAATCATCAATCTGCCAACGAGATAGAGCATCATCTTCAGCCACCAGAAAGTTTTCATAGGCATGTAATAAGCCAAAGTTTTGATAGGCATTGCGCCACGCATTACGTGCATAGGTGCTTTGCTGACGAAACCTGCTGAAAGGACAATACCGTGAACGCCAACCTTTTCAATCTCCTTAGCCACGGTTATGCAATCAGGCAATTGCATACCGCTTTTGAAACCATCGAACATATTAGTTTTCACGATGACAGCCATATCGTCCTTTGCCTGTTTCATAACCTCAGCCAAGACTTCTCTCATAAAACGCATTCTATTGTTGAGCGAACCGCCATATTCATCGTGACGATGGTTGGTATATGGCGAAATGAATTGTGAGATAAGATAGCCGTGACCAGCATGAATTTCGACACAATCGAAACCTGCTTCACGGCACATATTTACAGCCTCGCCAAAAGCGTTGACAATGTCCTTAATCTCGTTCTTTTTCAGTCCACGAACCAGAGTAGGGGAATAGAGGTTGAAGCCAGAGGAAGGACCAACAGGCATGCAGCCGCAAGTATAGAAATGAGTCATATTTCCGCAATGTCCCAACTGAATGCTGGCTTTAGCGCCGTGACTATGAATGCTGTCAGTCAACTTCTTTAGTTCAGGGATAATTTCTCTGCGCATATATAATTGAGCAGCAAAAGAAACACCGCTTTTGCAGACAGCGCAATAAGCAACGGTTGTCATACCAATACCACCTTTTGCGACAGAGGTATGGTAGTTGAATAGGTCATCAGATGGCGAATTGTTGTAAGCCATATTTTCGAATGCTGCCGAGCGTATAGTACGGTTTCTCAGCGTGATTGGTCCCAGTTTGAATGGGGTGAATAATTGTGATTCCATTTATTCTACTGTGTATTAAGTCTTTGAAGCGGTTTTATAACTCTATGGATAGGTTTAACTTACAAAGTTGCAAAGGTACGAAAAATAATTTGTTTACACAACTTTTTTCACACAAAAAAAGCCTTGACCTAATGGTCAAGGCTATATCATTGAAAGTCGTTAAATTATTTAACTTTTTCGTTGAGACCAGCACCGACTTTGAAACGAACGGCTTTGCGAGCAGGGATTGTGATTTTCTGTTTAGTTGCAGGGTTCAAACCTTGACGCTCAGGGCGTTCTACTACGGCGAAGGTGCCGAATCCAAGTACTGATACGGCTTCGTCTTTAGCCATTTGTTCGCCAATTGTTTCAATCATTGCATTTAATGCACGTTTAGCATCAACCTTAGTCAATTCTGCTTTTTCTGCAATTGCAGAGATTAATTCAGTTTTGTTCATAGTAGTAGTTTTTTATTTGTTTATAACCGATAAGATTTTACCAACTTTGGTTTTGCAAAGGTATGACAAATTTTTTATATGTGCAAGTAAATCAGTGAAAAAGTATAAAAAAATTTTTACTACCATTTTTTTCTTGTTTTTTTGGTAAATTTTTTGTACCTTTGCAATCTGTTTATTTGATATCAAATCAAACAATTTTACCCTACACAAAAATGACTGTTTTATTATGAGAAGGACACCTCCTGCAACACTTAATTTGTTGATTATAACAGTTTTGGTATGGCTTGCTTCAATAGCTTTGCCAGCGCGTTTTGGTATAGATGTGACCCATTATCTGGGGCTTCATTATTGGAAATCAGATGCATTTAATCCCCTTCAATTAGTGACATATATCTTTATGCACGACACCTCGTCATTATGGCATATATTCTTTAATATGTTCGGAGTTTGGATGTTTGGGCGTACACTTGAGGGAATCTGGGGTGCAAAAAAGTTCCTTTTTTTCTATTTTTTTGCTGGGATAGGGGCAGGAATAGTTCAAGAGCTTACCTGGATGATAGATATTGAGCCTATAATTAGCGACTTTGACGCTGCAATAGCCGAAGGTTCCGGTGTATCTCTTGCAAAATATCAAAATATTTTGTTTGAAGGTGATATAACTCAAGCCGCAGTGACTGACTTGCTCAGACTTCGAGGTCAAATACTTGACCATTTGGTGACAGTTGGAGCTTCAGGTGCGTTATTCGGTGTACTTCTTGCTTTTGGGTGGCTATTTCCGCAGGCGAGTCTCTTTTTGTTTTTGATTCCTATACCTATTCCTGCAAGAGTATTTGTTACTATTTATGCAATAATTGAACTTGTCTCGGGTGTTTCGGGTGTTGGTGATGGCATTGCCCACTTTGCGCATCTTGGAGGAATGCTTTTTGGTGCTATATTGTTAATTATTTGGAAGAAACAAGGCAAGCTATATTGACCAATGTTTATTGACAATTTTAAATTCAAGTTGAAGTCGAAGAGCATGGTGGCATATCTGGTAGCGTTCAACGTTACTATATGGTTGGTGTTCTTAGTGCTTCGCATCATTCTAATGCTTTTCAACATTGACATCAACTCGCTGTTGATTCTGCTTGAAATTCCGTCAAGTTTTGAACAATTCAGTTATGTTCCCTGGTCAATAATTACATACTGTTTTATTCATACAGGATTTCTCCATATATTATTTAATATGCTGATACTTCTTTGGCTGGGTTATGCTGCTGAAGAATATTTTTCATCACGACAAATACTGATGCTATATCTTTTTGGAGGAGTAGTAGGTGGGGCTACTTTTCTATTAGCATTCAACACAATACCATATTTTGTGCAACATTTTAATTTTGCATATTTGCTTGGTGCATCAGCATCAGTTCTTGCCATAGCAACAGCTGTAACCGTAGCTAAGCCGTCTTACAAGTTGCGGCTTTTCTATGTTTTCAGAGTTCCCTTAAAATATGTTACCATACCATTGATTTTTGTCAGTTTTTTTGGAGTGACAGGTGATAATGCAGCTGGCGACATAGCTCATCTTGGTGGAGTGTTTTTTGGTCTTGTTTATGCTCTGGTTCACAAGCAGATTATGCGAGGTCGTAATATCTTCGTGCGAGGCAGTAGAAAAGAAAGAGGTCCAGAAATGGCTGATTTTCATTTTCAGCGGGGGAGGCGAGACAACGATTATACAGAAGAAGAAACGGCAAG
>JAGHVI010000212.1 GCA_018064385.1 Candidatus Minthenecus merdequi | reverse complement strand
CGACTGACAAGCAGCAAGATGCAAAAATAAATTCAAAAGCGTCCAATTATGAACCATCCTCTGATATAACATACAAACATAATTAATAGAACCACCCTTATGAAGACAAATGTTTTGAAGGTGTTAGTCGTGTTTATTATTTTGGTTATGGCTGCACCTATATCGTTGATGAGTAGAAGCAAACACAATATACGTGTGTTGGTGGCTTACTATTCAAAAACAGGCACTACCCAGAAAATGGCTGAACAAATTGCACTGCTCACTGGCGGTGACTTGCTCAGAATTGAACCTGCCGTTCCTTACCCACAGAATATGGATTCTTTGGTTAAACGAGCTAAAACAGAGTGTCAAAACAATGAGAATATTGCTATTAAGTGTGATGATGTGAGAGTCGAGGAGTATGATGTTATCTTCATCGGTTCTCCTATTTGGTTCAGCGATTGGGCTGCTCCTGCTGCTTCGTTCGCTCGTGACGAAAGATTGTCAGGTCGTCGTGTAATCCCTTTTATGACAAGTGGTAAGCCTGAACAAGGCGAGGTGATGGATCTCCTATACAAGAAATATTGTAAAACAGAGCCCGAAAGAGGTCTCTGTATGGTTGACAAGAAAGTTCAGTTGGATAAAATGTCGGAGGTTACTAGGTGGTTGTGTGACATTCTGTCTATAAAAAACTGTGGCAATCTGACAACTATGAATGTTTTGGCTTGCCTCCGTGAGATGAAATGCCGATACCCAAAAATTACTCTGTGCGATGTCTATAAGAGTTTCTATCAGGATTATTTCGGACCCGGACACTTAATAGAATCTAAGAGTCAGGCTACGAAATATATCAAGGAGGAATTGAAGATTGTTGACAAAGCCAGTGTCGGCTTGCAGACAAAATGCAATGGCTTTTGGGTAAAAAAGGCTACCGGTACTGAAAAATGCGGTGCTCTTGGCAGATATGTCAGGGTGGATTTGTGGAAAGTTAAGTGCGGTGAAATCAATTTAAATGACTATGTCAAGAAACTGACACAATCGGTTGCCGAAAACGTAGATAACGATGGTTGGGTGAAAGAATGGAATTTTATTCTTTCTGTTATTCAGAACTATAAAGTTCCTATTGATAACTACGAAAACGATTTGAAACTGATAAATTCCAGAATAGCTTCTGGAAAATATGGTATGCACCACTCACAGGTATTCAACCAATGTTATCACCCTCATTACAGAATCATTAAGAGTAATTTATTGAAATAATATATTATGGGTGGTTCTTATGAACCATCCTCTGATATAACATACAAACATAATTAATAGAACCACCCTATGACTGAACAGTGGAGATATTCTCTCATTGGCGGAATGCCGAGAGTAAAAATCGAAACGGCTGACGAAATTCAATGTCTGCCAAAACTTGACCCTAAACTATGGACTGTACTTTCTTGTCCTGTTAATGGTCTGGAACTTGAGGAGCAATCATTGTCTCTTCTTGATTCTAACAAAGATGGAGCTATCCATATCAACGAGATTATTGATACGGTGAAGTATCTGAGCCGTGTTCTCAATGACCTCAATATACTGCTTGACGAGGGGGATGAACTCCCTATTTCGGTCATCAACCGGGAAGATGCCGACGGCGCAAAGATGGCAGCTGTAATCGAAAGTAAAGGGTTAGATAAGTTCGTGGCGGCTGACGCAGATGCTATCCTTGCCGAAATTGATGCTGAACTTAAGGCTAAAGTGGACGACGCTACCTCGCCAACAGCCGAAAATCTCCCCTTTGGCGATAGCACTGAAGCTGCAAACAAGGCCATTGAAGCATTGGAAAGCAAGGTCGATGACTTTTTCGCTCGTTGCTCTGTGGCTCGTTATGCCGATAATGCTGTCGAAACTTTGGATGTTAAAGTCTCTGACATCGAGGCTATTGCTTCGGGAATATTGTCTGAGGAGTGCGATGCTTTGAGCAAAATGCCTTTGGCACGGGTCGATGAAAACTCTACGTTGAATTTCAATAACGTCAACCCTGCTTGGAGAAAAAGAATCGAGACTTTGCGCAGCGAAGTACTCCAGCCAATGTTTGGTGATATCACCAAGATGACAAACGAGCAATGGCAACAGGTCAAATGTCGAATAGCTCCTTATAGAACCTGGCTGTCTGGCAAAGAACAGGTGGCTCAAACTGTAATCGAGAGCGAGAAGGAGTTGACTGAGCGTAAAGCAGTAATCTTGGAGTTGCGCAAGTTGGTAATCCTTCGTCGCGATTTCTACCGATTGCTTTGCAATTATGTGACTTTCACAGATTTCTATGGAAACAAGAGAGATGCCATATTCCAGGCTGGCGAACTGTTCATTGACCAGCGTTGCTGCCGATTGTGTATGAAAATTGGCGACATTGCAACGTCAATTGACCAAGCACGCCATTCCGGTATGTTCTTGATTTATTGCCATTGCGAGTCAAAAACTCTTGGCAAATCAATGAATATCGTAGCAGCTCTGACTGCAGGAAGCATAAGAAATATCCGTGTGGGAACTAATGCTCTGTTCTTTGACCGTGCCGGCAACGACTATGACGCTAAGGTCATTCATATAATCGACAATCCAATATCTATACGTCAGGCTTTCTATACCCCATATAGAAAATTTGTTGAGTTTATCGAGAATCAGGTCGCAAAAATTGCTTCTTCTAAGGAACAAAAAGTTCTTGACGAAGCTTCCTCCAAAATAGATACTTCGGCTGAAAACATCCAAAAAGCATCGGAAGTGGCAGATAAGCAAAAGAGTGAAGAAAGTAATAAAAAACAGATATTTGATATTGCCAAGTTCTGTGGTATCTTTGCTGCCATTGGATTGGCTATTGGTTCTATCGGTGGATTCCTGACCAGTGCTTTATACGGTTTTATTGCTCTGAAATGGTGGCAAATGCCTATTGCTATTGCTGGTTTGTTATTGCTGATTTCCGGTCCTTCGATGATACTGGCTTGGTTGAAACTGAGAAAGAGAAATCTCTCTCCGTTGCTTAACGCTAACGGATGGGCAATGAACACAGCTCAGATTATCAGTATTTTATTTGGTAACACGTTAACTAAAACTGCCGACATCCCTAAAATCAAAATACCTAATCTGAAACTGAATGAAGGTATTGCGAAAAAGAAAGGTAAAGGAAAATGGATTTGGCTAATCATTTGTATTATTGTACTGGTACTGGGTGTAATGATAAGTTGGTGGATAACGTTGATAAATCTATTTAATTAATCTAACCACCCTTTAGACTATTGCTGTGCCAGCCAGTCCAACGCATAAATCTGCCTTATCCCATTATGCGAAATCTCAGGATCAGGGTCCATTGTCAGCAGGAACTTCGGATTATGATCCTTGACAGCATTCAAAGGAGCCACTTCCCTTGCCAATGTCTGTTCATCGCGTACCGTGAGAGCAACCTGATAATATTCCACCAGACCATCTTTGAATCTGATGAAATCTATTTCCTTATCGCCGCTTTTGCCAACCATAACCTTGTGACCCGACCTGATAAGGTGCAGATATACAACATTTTCAAGCAGACGTCCCAAATCACCTCCACGCATGCCCAGCAACATTGTTCTCAGCCCGACATCCGAAAGGTAATACTTTTGCCCTGTGCGCAAAAGCTCCTTGCCTTTGGCATCATACCTTGGCACCCTGTAAAACAGGTAACTTTCCGTTAGCAATCCAACGTATGTTTCCACCGTATGCGGAGAAATCTTGCAACCACTGGCTGTCATAGCATCAGCAATACCTTTTATTGATGTCATATTGCCGATATTGTCTGCCATGTAACGAACCAATCTGTCAAGAGTATCCGACTCCTGAACCTTACCTCGCTTCATCACATCTTTGATGACTATTGTTTGATAAATGTTTTGCAAATACACTCTAATAGCTTCGTCTGTAGGCAATTGCAATACGTATGGCAAGGCGGTATTGGTTATGAATCTATTGTAGCATTTTTCAGCAGTAAGTCCGGTAGCCTCCATCATCTCAGCCATAGAGAGGGGCAATATATGTATCTCGACATACCTTCCACTAAGCAAAGTGGCTATCTCGCCTGACAGCATATAGGCATTCGACCCTGTTACATAAATATCAACATTTTGCCGCAACTGCAAACTGTCAACAACCCTCTCAAACTCAGTCACCTGTTGTATCTCGTCAAAAAAGATGTAATATTGCGCATCATCTTCTATTCTTCCCGACACAAAATCATACAAAGCATGGTATTCCAGCAATGGTTCTGAGGCTACATCCTCAAAATTCACACTGATAATGTGACTGTCGTCCACACCATTTGCCCTCAGTTGTCGTTGAAAAAGCAACATCAACGTACTTTTCCCCGAACGACGAAGACCGGTAATAACCTTCACCACCTTCTTGTCACGCCACATTTCCAGCTGGTTGACATAGTTTTTGCGATTGAGATATTCCATAATTCCATTTTTGATTTGAGACTGCAAAGATACAACATTTTTTGCATTCCATTGCAAAAACTATGCAAAAATATAAAGTTTTTGCAATCCGCTGCAAAAACTCTTGCATATATCAAAAAAACTCCTTACCTTTGCACTACCTACTCCATACGGACAGTGAATATGATTATCAATCATTTACAATCAAACTTAAAGAAACTTTCCAAAACATTTGGTCAATTCAGAAATTTTATTTACCTTTGCAGCGCAAATTGGATGCATCTTGTTGGAAATCTGATTTGAGTGATTAATACGTTTAGTCACAGACATATATATAAGCATTTTGCTTTGTTTCTTCTACATACGAAATTTGGCGATTTTGAACACTGAAGAGATAAATTGTAAAATGCCCGTGCATAGTGGTGCGGGTTCAGTTTATCGTAGTGTTCAGGTTATGCCAAATACCAGTATGTAGCGACAGATTGAATGCCGCGCTTTTTTTTAATCAAAATCGATATATAAACTCAAACATTATTAGTATGAAAAAGTATCTACTCATTATCGCAATGTTATGCTGCATCCCAATGATTAGTTGGGCTCAATCAGCTGACAATGAGGACGAAGTTGTGAAAATCGAGACATTCAACATGAATGCCTATCGTCCGGACGAGGTCATCGTCAAGTTCAAGGACCAGAGCCGTGTGAACATGCCTTCGCGCAACAAGTCACGTTTCTCGACATCAAGCGTGAATGCTGTTGACCAGATGTTTGCAGCTCTCGGTGTTGACTCGGTCGAGGAGCTTATGCCAATGACTGGCAGCAAGCCAATGCCAAGAAGAATCAGGGCTTTCAACGGTGATGACATAGAAGTAAAAAACCTCAGCAAACTCTATAGGCTGAAGATAAACACTCAGACTCTTCAGCGTAAGTCCATTTTCCAGGTGATTGACACACTGAAGACTCTTCAGGACGTTGAGTATGCCGAACCAAACTATATAGTCTATTGCATGAGCACTGGCGAGGTTGACAGTACTGCATACGTTTCTGAACCTCTCTACAGCCAGCAGTGGGGACCTGCGGCAATCAATCTTCCTGCACTTTGGGCAAAACCAAAGGTGACGACCAAACGTCCAGTGATTGCTATACTCGATACAGGTGTTGACATTCTTCACCCAGACCTTGAGGCGAATATATGGACAAACAGCGAAGAGGAGAATGGTCAGGAGGACGAGGATGACGATGCAAACGGCTTTGCGGATGACGTTCACGGCTGGGATTTCGTCAACAACCGTGCGACAATAGGCGACTACAATGGTCATGGCACACACTGTGCCGGTATTGCAGCAGCAGTGGGCAACAATGGGATAGGTATCACCGGAGCAAACCCAGACGCACTGATTATGCCTGTAGTGGTTATGCAGAGCAATGGTACTGGCGACGTGGCAACAATCATCCGTGGTATTGACTATGCCGCTGCAAACGGGGCAGACGTTATAAGCATGTCTATTGGTGGATATGGTTATTCTATTGCCGAAGAGCAGGCTTTAGGAAGGGCGTATGCTACTTCTGTTTTGGTGGCAGCTGCGGGAAATGATTTCAAATGTATTTATGCTCATGATTGTCCTATAAATAACAAACCAGCCATTCAGAACGGTCCAATGTACCCAGCGGCACTTTCATTTGTGCTTGGTGTGGAGGCTTCGTCGGATGCAGGTGGTTCTATTGCTTCTTTCAGCAATTTCGATGAAGATGGACCTATCTATTCAGCATACGATGAATCGATACTCTTTAACTACGAACTCCGTGCTCCTGGAACGAGTATCTACTCAACCTTCCCTAACGGACGCTACAAATCCCTCAACGGTACGTCAATGGCATGTCCATTGGCTGCAGGAGCAATTTCAAGACTGCTTCAATGCAAGTCGGACAGCGATATAGTGAGCAAGGAGGTGCTTTTCGGTGACCTCATACAGAGCCGTCATGGGATGGGCAACATCGACATGCTTCATGTATATAACTGTAACGACAGCACACGTTAGCCATCATTGCAACTGGTAGGCATAAATATGACTGATACTATCTCAGGCGATGGTGACGGCAGATATGATGCAGGCGAGACAATCGAATGGTATCCTACAATCAAGAATATGTATGGCAATGCGCAGAACATAAAGTTCTGGGTGAAGTTCGGTTTTTACAATCAAGGCGACTGGGTTGATGAGGATACAACACTCTATGAGATACTGAACGATACTGCAATGTTCGGTTTGAATCTCAGCAGTTATGCAAAGAATAGGTCTGTAAATCCAGCCCGTTTCAAGCTCAGCAACGATGTGGCTGATGGCAGAATAATGAATGCTACTGTTTTTGCAGTTTGTGATAATATTGCCGATACAATGGTTCAAACTGTTGAAATTTCTGTTGAGAATGGTGTTGAGATTGGCGGTATGATTACTGAGGATTTGACTCTATATCCTAATGTACACTATATAGTGACTCAGAATCTGGCAGTTCCTGCTGGTGTTACATTGACAATTAAACCAGGAACAATAATAAGATTCAAAGACAATACTGGATTGTCTCTAAGTAGTAGTTATAGAGATTATGAAATTACCATCGGGCAACGTGCATACTTTGTGAAAAATAGTTTAGATACTGCTAATTCTGCAAGATTAATAGCTAAAGGTACTCCTGATAGTATGATAGTCTTTACAAATGCAGAAGGTTCTGCTGGAATTTTCAAAATTGTTCTAGGAGGTGTATATCCATACGTTTCTCATAGCAGGTATAGTAATGACTATTATTATATGAAAGATACTTTAGATAAATGTGAATCGAAATATCATTGTATTGAATATGCCATTTTTAAAAATTGTGTAACGTCTGTATCATTCAATTATTTTGCGATTGAAAATGGTGTAGTTTCAAATTGTTTATTTACTAATAATGTTTCTTCTATTTCCAACCACGCTTTGATGGATAAATGCGTAATTACAAATAATTCACCCGTTCATCAATATGATTTTACGAATATGTGCAATATAATAAACAATAATAACGTAAACGTTTTTCGTCGTATTGAAGATTCATATAATCTTAATGCTAGTTTTATTTATTCCAATAATATATTCGGAAATCCTAGTTTTGGACTTACTTATTATTATTATTCTGTTGATGTATTTTACCCTGAATATCCTTCTTATTGGGGTACAGCCAAAGAGTCAATTGCACGGCAACAAATATTAGATATAAATACAGGTTATGGTTTTAGTCATTATGACATGAGTAACATGCTTACCCGTCCAAACCCAAAGGCACATGGTATTGTATGGAAAGTCGTAGTTGACGGTTGGGATGCTCAGGATCAGTTTGATTCGTTGCCTCCTATCGGTGTTGGTACTCATGCTTGTGATGTTTATTTCAGCCGTGCAATGGATACTGCTGTGACTCCTTACGTTACTTTCGGTGTGCGTGCGCCATACACCCAGCATTCTGTTAACGCAAATGGCTACTGGTCGGCAGACTCTACAATATACCATACAACATTCACAATTGACGGCAAGACTGCTTCCGACGGTCTGAACCGTTTCTATGTTGCAGACGCAAAGGACAACGAGCATTTCGAGATTCCTATCGAGAACTCTCGTTTCAACATTAACATTCAGGCGACAGGCTCAATGTCAACTGGGCTTATGGCAGAGGCTGGCCTTGGCAAGGTGAAACTGACATGGGAGACTGATGAAGAGGACTTTGAGGATTTGTTGGGATACAACATCTACAGATGGACTAATGATACAATTACATGGGATGATCAATGGGGCTATAATGAGAGTGGTGAATGGACTATAATAAATCCTGCTGGTTGGAAATTCGACACAACAATGGTCAATACCCAACTTATAGATGCACAGGATACAGCATTCACAGATTTCAACGTAACACCCGGCAAGCCATATTACTACATCATCAAGCAGATGACCACATCGCTGACCAACTACTCGATAAGCAATCCTGTAGTGGCAACTCCTCTGACAGCACAGAAGGGTGACGCAAACGGTTCGTTGACAGTTGACGTTGCTGATGTAGTTACTGAGGTGAACTACATGATGGGCGGTAACCCTGAACCATTCATCTTCGAGGCTGCCGACGTGAACGGAGATAACGTAATCAACGTGCTTGACGTTGTAGGTACCATCAACCTTGTGATGAACCCAGGCGCAACCTCAAGTTCCGTGAACTGCGAGTCGGTATATTACTATATCGAAAACGGCATACTCTATCTCCAGTCAGACGTAGTTCTCGGAGGTGTGCAGCTGCGACTCAGCGGAGATTCGGCAACGACAGTCATCACTCCTCAGAGCGCACTGGACGAGATGGAGAAGATTGGTATGTGGCAGAACAGCAGCACATATTTCTTCATGGCATACTCGATGTCGGGCAAGAGCCTGCTGCCAGGTACATACGCATTGCTTGAGATTGGAGATGCAGAGATTTCAGAGATAGTGCTCTCTGACGTACAGGGCAACAACGTTGCTGCAATCGAGAAGCTGCCGGCATCGCTCAGCACAATAGAGTGCGTGCAGATTATGCATTGCTATCCTAATCCATTCAGGAACGAGATAAACATACAGTATGTGGTAGGTCGCAATGATGCGCATAAGGTCGAGTTCGTAATGACAGACATCACAGGCCGCACAATTGCAACAAAGAGTGTGTCAGCCTCGTATGGCGGAAACACCATTAACTGGCGTCTCGACAACGAACTGATGCAAGGTGTATATTTCGTCACCCTGACCGTTGACGGCAAGAAGATACAGACAGAAAAGGTTATTTGTCAGAAGTGAAATAGCCTATGAAAAAGGTTAGAATCTTAATTCTGTCACTCATGATGGCAGTGAGCATTGCTGCTGCAGCAAGCAGCAGTGTCTCGCTGTCATCTGTACAGGGTCCTCCGAGAGACACAGTGACAGTCGTAGTGGATCTGAGCACTACAGATGCCGTCAGTGCAGTGGATATCACCATTCCTTTAGGCAGTTACCTGAAATATGCACAGAACAGTGCTGTTCTCAGTTCTGCACGAAGCAATGGCCATGTTGTAAGTGCTTCGCAAGTAGGGAACAACCTCCGTCTGCTTGTATATAGCCTTACATTGAGTGCATTGAACGGCACAAATGGCGAACTGCTGAGGTTTGATCTGGTTCTCGGCAAAGAACCGGGAGTATATGCCCTTACACCACAGGTTATCCTCAGCAACGCAAGCGGAGCAACAATCAGTTCAACATCGACTGCGGGCAGCGTAACAATCCTTACGCCAAAGATAATGCTGAATACAACAGAGATAGATTTCGGACATATTCCAATCAGGAGTACATATACCCGCTATCTCACGATAAGCAATACAGGCACTGCAACGTTGAACGTCACGGGAATAACCTTTGACGATGCTGAACTCTCGTGCCAGCAGACTTACAGCATAGCGGCAGGTTCAAGTCAGAGCGTGACTATCAACTATGCACCACAGACACATGGGGCAGTGACAGCCAAGATGACAATAGCATCTGATGCCACCAACGGTTCGCAGAAAGTGAACATCAAGGCTGACCCATTCTCGGTGAACGAGTTGCATTTGCTCAATGGCTCAGGAATAGCCGATGACACCATAGAGGTTTTCATGAGGATGAACAACATGGAGAACATTGTCGGTATGCAGAGCAGTTTCAAGATGCCGGAATCGTTAGTATTCATACCAAACAGTTTCAGCGTGACCCCAAGAGGGGCTGACCATCTGGCGATGGCAAGCATGAGCCATGACACGTTGACACTGATGGCTTATTCTCCGACCAACACTCCATTTACCGGAAATGACGATACCCTATGCTCGTTCAAGGTGAGACTGAATGGTTCGAGCGGCTATCATTATCTGACACCATTCAACGTGGTGCTTGCCAATGCGGCAGGCGTGAACATGATGTCGGCAACAAGCAATGGGTATGTCTATATCAATTCGCCAAGGATTAATGTTCCGTCGCAGTTGAATATGGGGAATGTCTCGGTTACTGAGACCAAGCGTGTTGGGTTGCGTATCAACAACTATAGCAATATTGACTTGAAAGTAGGCAGAGTGACTTTCCTCGCTGAAGGCTATAATGTAACATCTCAACTGCCTATGACGGTACAGGGGTATGGCTATGACACATTGTTGGTTGAATATAATCCGACAGTTGAAGGCAGTTTCAGCACAACCATGCAGATATATTCAAACGACCCTATTTCGCGCATGACTTCTGTGAACGTCTATGGAACGGCATTTGAGCCGAATGAGTTTAATCTAAAAGGTCGTTGTTTGGATGACGGGAGGTATGCACTGACTGTAGGATTGGATAATTATTCGGATATAGTAGCGTTGCAGATGGATATTCATTGGCTGGCTGGAATGAATACAAATTCATCTGCATTGACTTTGAAAACACGTGCAAATGGTATGTTGCCAATGATTTCTCAGATGAGCAATGGTGTATATCGTGTTGCTGTTTTCTCGATGAACAATATTCCGCTACTTGACCATTCGGGAGAAGTGTTCCAACTGATATATGATGGAGAAAGTGACTATAATCACAGTAATATAATCATTGATAACCTTATTGCCAGTGATAAAAAAGGTGTTAATAAGATTTCCAAAGAAAATGGAGAATTTTATGTTGACCTCAAGGAGATTACAGTTTCCTGTGATAACACAAGAGGTGTGACGAGTGGCGGTGGCATATATAACGTTGGAGATACGGCTTTATTGACTGCTTCTGCATTTGAGGATTACCATTTTGTTGGGTGGAGTAATGACTCTACTTCTGATTCACTTTATATAGTTGTAAACGGAGATCTGTCATTGACAGCCCGATTTGGTCATAATCCGTATCTTTTCCAAGAGTTTGATACTATTTGTCAGAATACAGATTATACATGGCATAATCGCCAGTTATCAGAAACGGGCATATATTATGACTCGCTGAAAACATCGGAGGATGTTGATTCGGTATATGAGTTGACTTTGACCGTCAATCCTACATATTTCTTCCCTGAGACATATTCCATCTGTCAGGGTGAGACATATAACTGGAGAAATAAGGCATTGTCAACAGCTGGAGTTTACTATGACTCACTGCAAACAACTGTTGGTTGTGATTCTGTATATGAATTGACATTGACTGTCAATCCAACATATCTCTTCCCTGAGACATATTCAACATGTCAAGGTGAGACTTATACTTGGAGGAATAAGGTATTGTCAACAGCTGGAGTTTATTATGATTCGTTGAAGACAACTATTGGTTGTGATTCTGTATATGAACTGACATTGACAGTCAATCCAACATATCTTTTCCCTGAGACATATTCCATCTGTCAGGGTGAGACATATAACTGGAGATCAAAGAGTCTGTCAACAGCTGGAGTTTACTATGACTCACTGCAAACAACTGTTGGTTGTGATTCTGTATATGAATTGACATTGACTGTCAATCCTACCTATCTTTTCCAAGAGACGTATTCAATATGCCAGGGTGAGACATATAACTGGAGAAATAAGGCATTGTCAACAGCTGGGGTTTACTATGACTCACTGCAAACAATAGTTGGTTGTGACTCGGTATATGAGTTGACTCTGACTGTCAATCCAACATATCTCTTCCCTGAGACATATTCCATCTGTCAAGGTGAGACATATACTTGGAGGAATAAGGTATTGTCAACAGCAGGAGTTTACTATGACTCACTGCAAACAACTGTTGGTTGTGATTCGGTCTATGAATTGACATTGACCGTCAATCCTACATATCTTATCCAAGAGACGTATTCAATATGTCAAGGTGAGACTTATCACTGGAGAAATAAGTCTTTGTCGGCAGCAAGTGTTTACTATGATTCATTGAAGACAGCTGTTGGATGTGATTCTATATATAAGCTAACGCTATTAGTGAATTCTACATATTTAATCCAACAGACTGTTAAATGGCCGTCAAGCAAAGGGAATTATATTTGGCGAGGCAAAACGATTGCAAGTACAGGTATATATTATGACAGTCTAAAAACCATATCATATTGCGATTCAGTTTACAAGTTGACTATTCAGTTTGCAGATGACTATTTGTTTACAGAGTATGTTTCGATTTGTCAAGGTGAACAGTATAGTTGGAGAGGCAATGATTATGGAGAGGCAGGAATATATTATGATTCACTTCGAACAGTTGATGGAATTCTTGATTCTGTATATGAATTGACACTGAAAGTCAATCCAACATATTTCTTCCCAGAGACACATTCCATCTGTCAGGGTGAGACATATAACTGGAGAAATAAGTCATTATCGGTAGCAGGTGTTTATTATGACTCATTGAAGACAACTGTTGGATGTGATTCTATATATGAGTTAACATTGACTGTCAATCCAACGTATTTCTTCCCTGAAACTTATTCGATATGTCAAGGTGAGACTTATAACTGGAGAAATAAGGCATTGTCAACAGCTGGAGTTTACTATGACTCACTGCAAACAACAGTTGGTTGTGATTCGGTCTATGAATTGACATTGACTGTCAATCCTACATATTTCTTCCCTGAGACATATTCCATCTGTCAGGGTGAGACATATAACTGGAGAAATAAGGTATTGTCAACAGCAGGAGTTTACTATGATTCACTTCAAACCCAAGCAAGTTGTGACTCTGTATATGAATTGACAATGACAGTCAATCCAACGTATTTCTTCCCTGAGACATATTCCATCTGTCAAGGTGAGACTTATACTTGGAGGAATAAGGTATTGTCAACAGCAGGAGTTTACTATGATTCACTTCAAACCCAAGCAAGTTG
>JAGHVI010000065.1 GCA_018064385.1 Candidatus Minthenecus merdequi | reverse complement strand
GGTGCTTTCATTTTGTCGGTATCAATTTTTCCCGCAAGCTTGTTCAACGTAGTTGCTCCTTTCTCGATATTATCCTTTCCTCCCAACTTAATCTCAATCAGACCGTATGTTCCGTCCCATCTGTGCAAAACAGCATCGCACTCAAGACCTGAAGAGTCCTTATAATGAAATACTTCTCCCATAAGTGCATCAGCATACACTCGCAAATCTCGGACTGCCATCGACTCGAAGAAAAGCCCGAATGTGTTCAAATCGTTCATTAAGTCCTTAGGTCCAATACCAAGAGCAGCAACGCCAATCGAAGGGTCAACAAAATACCTTGTATCAGATGATTGTATGGCGGCTTTGCTTCTCAGGTTAGGATTCCAGGCAGGCATATCCTCCACGACAAAAAGTTTCTTCAGCACATCCACATAATCTGATATCGTCTCGTAGGAAATATCTACATTGTCGTTTTCCTTAATGTCGTTGCTGATTTTTGTGAAACTGGTTGCAGTGCCAGTGTTTCGTGCATACGAACGCATCAGCAGGCGGGCACGCTCGCTGTTTCGGTGAACCTCATCCACCCTGTGAATATCCACCTTGTATATTGCCTCATAGTAATCACGAGCCTGGTCAAGGGCAATTCCGTCTTTGAGGAATGTTGCCTGTGGCCACCCTCCACGACACAGAAGAAAGGCTATTCTTTCCAAATCCAAATTGTTTTCCTGCGGTTCAATATCCTTGCCTTCAAACAAATCTGCAAGACTGACGCTACCCATGCTTTCTCCTGATTCCCACAAACTCATCGTACGCATGTTTACCCAACCGAAACGCCCAGTACCGCTATGGCGACGTTTTTCTTCTTTCACTGGGACACTGCTACCAGTAAGTATGAACTGACCTAAATCATCACGTCTGTCAACCTCTGAGCGAACCATATCCCACAATTCGGGTATTGACTGCCATTCGTCAATCAATAAAGGGCTGTTTCCTTCAAGTAATTTCTTTGGCATTACCTGAAGCACCTCAAGTGCATTTGCCAACACGGCAGTATCGCCTAAGTCCAGCAAACTGGCAGCAACCTGCTTTGCCGTAGTCGTCTTGCCGCACCATTTAGGACCTTGCACCAGCACAGCACCTTTGCCTTGCAACTTACGTCTGAGCAAGTAGTCCGCAATCCTGTTTTTATACCTTTTTGCCATAGAAAAAATTATTACTCCGCAACTTTTGGACGTTTCACTCCGCAACTTTTGGACGTTTCACTCCGCAACTTTTGGGTGTTTTACTCCGTAACTTTTGGGATTTTTGATATAAAGCCAATACCTAAATCGCCTTAGCTTATCCCAATAAATCACATTTAAACCACTGTAACACTGATATATACATCATAACAAGCTAAGATATACAGTATTTGACCGAGTAAAAACTCATTGCGGTTGCAAAGTTACAATAAAATATTATAACTACAATGAATTTTGGCAAGAAATTTTGATTACAAAAATAGCATACTCTCCATAATGAGAATCACCTGGAGAGTTCTATGATGGGGTTTCATATCTTGAATAGTTGTCTGAACGATGCAGGAATAGGTGTCTCGAATTCCATTGGTTCGTGAGTGATAGGGTGGTGAAAATAGAGCTTGTAGGCGTGAAGGCAGAGTCGGCGAATAGGGTTGTCTCCATTGCCATATTTCAAATCCCCGCAGACTGGATGTCCCATATCGGCAGAATGTACGCGAATCTGATTCTTACGACCTGTTTCAAGTCGATATTCCACAAGCGAGTGGCGTGAACCGCGTTTAAGAGTATGAAAATGAGTTACGGCATACTTCCCGCCATTATCAGTAGAACTTGAATAGGTGATAAATGCTTTGTTGTCTTTAAGCCAGTTGGCTATAGTACCTTCGTCTTGTCGCATAACACCGCTAACGACAGCCACATAGCGGCGCTCATATACTATCTCATGCCAGTTGTGCTCAAGAATTTGCTCTGTATCCATATCCTTGGCATATATCATAAGTCCGCTTGTGTCACGGTCTAGACGGTGAACCACATGGGCATTACATTTCTGGTGAGTTTTTTTCAGATAATCGTCCAAAACAGCTTTAGCGTTGAGCGAGGCATGCGCTGTTGCCATCGACAAAACTCCAACACTCTTGTCTATCACTATTATCCAGCGATCTTCGTAAACTATCTTAAGGTAAGGACTTTTGAATGCCTCGTTTTGCTTTGATTTGCTGATTGTGACGGTGTCGCCTTTGTGCAGTTGATGGTCAAACTGTGTCACAATACTATTGTTGACCGACACGCCATTACCTGCTAAAGTCGCTTTGATTTTTGATTTGCTGCCGTTGAGATGCTTAAGTAGCCATTTCAGCAGGGTATCATCTGCATCAATCGTATAATGGTCGTATTGGTTCTGATTGTAGTTGTGTTGCATATAAATATGTAGATAGAGAAACAAGCCCAGCCAAATGACGGTTGGGCTCGTTTCTATAATATGTGCTTTTGAAAATTACTTCGCAAAACGTTTTTTGAGGATGGTCAGCATATCAACAGTCATTGCTGCAAGGTCGTATTTAGGGGCAAAACCCCATTCGTTGCGTGCGCACGAATCGTCCATCCAGTTTGGCCAACTATCTGCGATTGACTGCTTGATAGGGTCTGGCTGATACTCCATAACGAAATCCGGACAGTGTTTCTTGATTTCAGCGTAAATCTCCTCTGGTGTGAAGTGCATAGCCGTCACGTTGAACGAGTTACGATGAACGAGATTCTTAGGATCTGCCTCCATAAGGTTGATTGCTGCATTCAATGCATCAGGCATATACATCATATCAAGCATTGTGTCTGGTTTCAGTGGGCAGATGAACTTTTCGCCTTTTGCTGCTGCATAGTAAATTTCAACAGCATAGTCAGTTGTACCTCCGCCTGGGAGTGTGACGTTGCTGATAAGACCTGGGAAACGTACCGAACGTGCGTCAACTCCAAAACGTTTGAAATAGTAGTCAGAGAGCAATTCACCGGTCACTTTAGTCACGCCATAGATAGTTCCTGGACGCTGGATAGTGTCTTGGGGTGTACCATCAAGTGGAGTAGAAGGACCAAATGCTCCGATGGACGATGGTGTGAAAACAGCGCAATTGAAGAGACGAGCTGTCTCGAGGCAGTTGACCAAAGAACCAATACCTACGTTCCAACCCAACATTGGATTCAATTCTGCTGTTGCCGAAAGAATTGCTGCGAGGTTGAATATAGAGTCGATATTGTATTTCTTGACTGCTTCGATAATTTGCGTAATCTGTGTCGAGTCAATACGCTCAATCGGACCACTCTCGTATATCTCGCCTTTCAAAGGACGAAGATCAGAGCAGATTACATTGTTATTGCCATAGCGTTCTCGGAGGAGTTTTGTCAACTCAGAGCCTATCTGACCACCTGCACCTACGATAAGTATTCTTTTCATTTCGTTACTCCTTATTTATTTGATTACACCGAGTTCTTTGCCTATCTTGACAAATGCTGCGATTGCTTTGTCAAGGTGAGCCTGAGTGTGAGCGGCAGAGAGCTGTACACGGATGCGAGCTTCACCTTTTGGCACTACTGGATAGAAGAAACCAGTAACGTAGATACCTTCGTCCTGCAGACGTGCTGCGAATTTTTGCGAAAGTGGAGCATCATAGAGCATTACGGCACAGATGGCTGACTGAGTAGGCTTGATATCGAAACCTGCTGCAAGCATCTTCTCGCGGAAATAGTCTGTGTTGGCGTGCAGACGGTCTTGAAGTTCGTTGGTCTCTTCCATCATCTGGAACATACGTATAGCTGCTCCGACAACCATTGGAGGTATAGAGTTTGAGAACAGGTATGGACGCGAACGTTGACGAAGCATATCAATAATTTCTTTTTTACCAGTGGTAAATCCTCCTACTGCTCCACCAAATGCCTTGCCGAGTGTGCCTGTGAGAATCTCAATCTTGCCACGAAGATTATGAAGCTCGGTAACACCACGACCAGTTTTGCCGACAACACCTGCCGAGTGTGACTCGTCAACCATAACCATGGCATTATATTTGTTTGCCAACTCATATATTTTATCCAGTGGACATACGTTACCATCCATCGAGAATACGCCATCTGTCACTATCAGACGGAAGCGGCACTTCTGAGCAAGTTTCAATTGCTCTTCGAGTTCAGCCATATTAGCGTTTGCATAGCGGAAACGCTGAGCCTTGCACAAACGGACGCCATCAATGATTGATGCGTGGTTCAATGCGTCCGAGATGATTGCATCTTCAGCACCAAGAAGAGGTTCGAATACACCACCATTGGCATCAAAACAAGCAGCATATAAAATGGTGTCTTCCGTACCAAAAAAGTTGGCGATTGCGCGTTCCAAATCCTTGTGCCGATCTTGGCATCCGCAGATGAAACGTACTGAAGACATACCATATCCACGCTCGTCCATGGCTTTCTTTGCTGCCTTAATGAGTTCGGCATTATCAGCCAAACCAAGGTAGTTGTTAGCACAGAAGTTAAGAACGGTCTTTCCTGCAACGGTGATTTCGGCGCCTTGGGCAGAACAGATTTCTCGTTCATTCTTGAAGAGCCCTTGATCTTTGATTGACTGAAGCTCTGTTGTCAGATGTTTTTGGAAATCGTTATACATAAAGCATTTGTTTTTTGTTCCTTAAATCTCAAAGTTCATATTAACATCAAAACGTGGATCGTCCGTTGGCAACTCGTTGTTGTTGATGTTAGCGTCAAAGTGGTTCTGATCCTCAAAACGGCGGAATCGAATGTCCTGAACTCCATTCATCTCGTTGTTCTTGTTAATGAATCCGATAATTTCGGTCAATGCTTCCTGAAATTTGTCGAAATCCTCTTTGTAGAGAAAAATCTTGTGCTTTTCAATTGCAAACGGTGCATTCTCCTCGTCTGAGAGAAATTTCTTCTTACTCTCTGTAATCGACAGGAAAAGATCATTGTTGCGACTCTTCTTAACATCGAGGTAATAAATGCGTTTACCTGCCTTCACCGCCTTTGAAAAGACAATTTCCTGTTCCTTCCTTTCATTTTTGAAATCTTCCATAATAAAAATGGTTTGTTCTAAATGCCTGTTATATAGGCTTTTTAATTAAAAAATAACAACACAATCCAAGAGCAAAAAGCACCTTGGAAAATCGCCGTAAAGTTCACAAAAAAAATTGAGATAACCAAGGAAAATCTCATTTTTTTTCCAAAAAAATCAAGTTGATAAAAAAGTGTCAGATAATGGTGCAAATATCGAAAAAAATTACTACCTTTGCACCCAAATTGTGAAATATGATTTCGTAATCGTACTCTAACGATAGAATATGATAAATAGACAATTACTTAGGGTTAAAACAGTCCAGACGCTGTATTCATGTTTCGTGGCAGGAAATGTTAGTGGCAACAAAATGGAAAAACAACTCATCGATAGTGTCATCCAGTCTGGCTCCCTTTACTATTGTATGTTACAACTAACCGTTGACATGCGCAAGTATCTTAATCAAGCTGCTCTACATAATCAAACTGAGGACGATCCCCTGGCAGACCCTCTATATCCTATAATGAGTAGTCGAAAGTTTTGTGATAATCAAGTCTCCTGCATCCTTGAAAAGAACGAAGAACTGCTTGCTGAGTTGGAAAATCGTAGCATTATGTGGACATGGGAGACGCATCGTGACGTGATGCGCGAGATAGCTTTGAGTGTAGCGGCTCAGCCATATTTTCAAAAATATATTTCAAACCCCGAAAGCTCAATTCTCCAGGATATTGAACTTTGGTGTCAAATATTTGAAAATGATGTCCAAAGTAGCCCTGCTCTCGAGGAGTTGCTTGAGGAAATGAGTATCTATTGGAACGATGACCTTCAGAACGCAGTTTCTTTTGTTATCAAAACTATCCACCGACTTCGTCCTGACAGCATCTCTACTGCACCTCTTATACCAATTCTTCGCAATGCATCCGAGTTGGATTACGCTAAACGACTACTCCGCTATACGCTTCTTCATTACAAACAGGCTGATGCACTTGTCGAACCTCTGCTCAAAGGTTGGGAACTCGGCAGATTGTCAATTATGGATCTTGCTATCCTCCGTACAGCGTATGGCGAACTTAAAACAAATAGCGAAACCCATGCTGGCATTATTATCAACGAATACACCGAAATCGCAAAAGGTTATTGCGGTGACTCTAATGTTCCTTTTATCAGCGCATTGCTATACTCGCTTGCCAAAGAAATCCGTCCTCTCGAAGTAAAAAAAAAACAAACTAATAAAGACACAAAATGAATCTAATTATTTTACAAGCTGCTGGAAGTGGCGCAAGCTCTTGGATGAACATAGGAATGATTGTCCTTTTATTTGTCATCTTCTATTTCTTTATGATTCGCCCACAGTCTAAACGTCAAAAGGAAATCAAAAAGTTCCAGGATTCACTTGCCAATGGAAAGAAAGTTATTACTCAAGGTGGTGTTTATGGCATCATTCGTGATGTGAAGGAAACATACGTTGTTGTCGAAATTTCCGAAGGAGTGAAAATTCGTATCAACAAAGGTATGGTTTTCGATTCTCCAGAAGATGCCGAAAGCAAGTAATTGATTTATGATTAGTCTGCGACGTTTCGGAAGATTGATTTCCTCGCGCGAGGTCGCTATCTTTTTTGGTTTCTTCCTCCTTTCTTGCTTCATCTGGGTTATGTACACCATTGGTACTCAGCGTGAGATTACGATGGTAGCTCCTGTAGTATATTATGGTGTGCCTGATGATGTCAAAATGGATGATGACCTGCCGTCCGAAATCGAGTTCACTATATCTGACGAAGGCTCTCAGGTTTGGCGTTATGCTTTTGCCAAACCTGACACCATCGAAATAGACCTTACCGATAAATTTCGGTCTAGCAATCGTAAGCAAATCAAAATCAATTTTGAAAACTATGTCAGAACCATAGCTTATAAAATTTCACAGACTTGCGAGATAGTGGCTATTGATCCACCCAGCTACCAATCCGAATATCTGAAAGTCTTCACTAAACGTGTTCCTGTCATTCTCTCTGCTCAGCCAATCACTGAAAACGAGTTCTCGTTGGTCGGTATGCCTGTCATACGTCCGTCTGAAGTGCGTATCCGAGGCTCTCGCTCTGCTGTCGAAGCTGTCCAATGCGTCTATCTTGATACAATCCGAGAACATCTTACCGAGGATAAAACCATACGTGCAAGGGTGGTGAAAATTTCTGATGTAGAGATTCTTGATTGTAACATTGTCGTCGATTTTAAGGTGGAACGTCTGACTGAAAAGGAATTTACTCTCCCTATTACTTTGAAAAATGTCCCCGAAGGTGTCTCTTTACGCCTTTTCCCTAAAGAGGTTGATGTGGTATTCAAAGTCGGTCTTAGTCAATATCAGCAGCTTAATGCTACGGATGTTAATGCAATTTTCGATTTCAATACCATTCTTGAGGGAACTAACTCAAATGTTATCAGACTCGAAAGCTCATTCCCTCTCGAAAATATCAATTATAAGATAATCCCTGAAAGAGTTGATTTTTTAATAGAAAACAAATGAAACGTATAGGCATAACAGGCGGAATTGGGGCAGGCAAAAGTGCAGTATCCCATTGGTTGCGCATAAATGGCATCCCAGTCTATGACTCTGATACTGAGGCAAAACGCCTTATGAACGAGTCGCAAGATATTCGTTCGGCACTCATCGAAAAAATGGGGCAAGATATCTACTGCAATGGTACTCTTGATTGCAAACGTATGGCTCAACTTATATTTGCCGACCCTCAGTTGCTTTCGTTCGTCAACAGCGTTGTCCATCCTGCCGTAATATCAGATTTTATGGGGTGGAGTTATTCTCAAGGGTGTGAGGTGGTTTTTGTTGAGAGCGCAATTCTGTTTGACTGTGGACTAAAAGATGTTCTTGACGGAGTAGTTTTCGTCGATGCTCCCGAAGATATTCGCATTGAACGTGCTATGAAACGTGATGGTGCCAAACGTGATGCCATTGAAAGACGAGTCAAGTCACAAAAGGTTGACAGCAGCCGCGCTGATTGGATTGTCGATAACGGAGGTGCCCTTGAAGATACTGAAAGGCAAATTCAACGGATTGCCTCCATTCAGTGCTGGATTGAAGGTCAGGTTACTCCATCTGATTCAAAAAAAAAATAATCCCATGAAAAAACGTTCGTTTCGCAAAATCTTTTGGCGTACTATCTTGGGATTATGGTTGCTTAGTATCCTTTGGGTCGTACTCCTAAAATTCATTCCTGTATGGTACACTCCTCTGATGTTTATACGTTGTGGCGAAGCAATCATTGATGGTCGCGAACCACGTATTGAACGAACTTGGGTACCTCTCGAAGAAATCTCGCCTTATTATTTCCGTGCTTGCCTTGCCAGCGAAGATAATCTTTTCCCTACCCACTATGGATTTTCCGAAAAAGGAATTAAACAGGCTTGGGAGAATAATAAAAAAGGGAAAAAACTTCGTGGCGGTAGCACCATTTCCCAACAAACTGCCAAGAATGTCTTCACTTGTTGCACTCGCACTTGGCTTCGTAAAGGCATAGAAACTTATTACACCATCCTTATCGAACTTATTTGGGGCAAAGAACGTATAATGGAGGTCTATTGCAACATCGCCGAAATGGGTGATGGTGTCTATGGTGTCGAGGCTGCTGCTCAACGTAATTTTAACCGCTCTGCAAAGAAACTCAACGCTTCCCAGGCTGCCCTTATTGTGGCTGCACTTCCAAACCCGCGTGTCTATAGTATCTCTCACCCTGGTCCATATATGCGCAAACGTCAAAGCAAGATTCTTTGGCTAATGCCCAAAGTACGACAATTTCCCGAGAAAAAGAAGGAATAAGGCTATTTGATATTATTGCTGTCTGGTTGGTAAAACTTTTTGGTTTGATAAAATTAGGGCTGGTACTTGCGTGAAGTATCAGCCCTTTTGGTTATCTTTGCATTCAACAAAAAAACAAAGTAATCAAATCTTAGTTAGTTATTACTTAGCAATTACGCGAGCCATCTCACAAACTTTGTTTGAATAGCCCCACTCGTTGTCGTACCAAGAAACAACCTTAGCGAAGTGCTCGTCAAGACCGATACCAGCCTTTGCATCATAGATTGATGTCAATGGGCAGTTGCGGAAGTCGGTCGAAACAACAGCCTCGTCTGTGTAACCAAGGATACCCTTCAACTCGCCTTCTGCAGCAGCCTTCATAGCAGCGTTGATGTCATCCATAGTTGCAGGCTTGTCGAGAACGACAGTAAGGTCAACAACAGAAACGTCTGATGTAGGAACACGCATACTCATACCTGTGAGTTTGCCGTTCAATACAGGAAGAACCTTACCTACAGCCTTTGCAGCACCTGTCGAAGAAGGAATGATGTTCTCAAGGATGCCACGGCCACCGCGCCAGTCTTTCTTTGAAGGACCGTCAACTGTCTTCTGAGTTGCAGTTGCAGCGTGAACTGTAGTCATCAAACCTTTAACGATACCGAACTTGTCGTTCAAAACCTTAGCGATAGGAGCCAAGCAGTTTGTTGTACAAGAAGCGTTTGAGATGATGTCCTGACCAGCGTAAGTAGTATGGTTAACACCATAAACAAACATTGGAGTAGCGTCTTTTGAAGGAGCTGACATAATGACCTTCTTTGCACCTGCCTGGATGTGCTTGCGTGAGAGTTCGTCGGTGAGGAAGAGACCTGTTGACTCAACAACAACGTCTGCACCTACCTCGTTCCACTTCAGGTCAGCAGGATCTTTCTCCTGTGTGAGGCGGATTTTGTTACCATTAACGATGAGGTAGTTGCCGTCAACCTTGATGTCTCCTTCAAACATGCCATGTACTGAGTCGTACTTGAGCATATATGCAAGATAATCTGGGTCAAGAAGGTCATTGATACCTACAACCTGAATGTCTTTACCGAAGTTCTGTACGGCAGCACGGAAAACCATACGACCGATACGACCGAAGCCATTGATACCTAATTTAATCATAGTTGTATTGTTTTTAATTAATTATAATTCAACGATTGTGCACCAGTTATGCTTATCTTCAACCTTACCGTACTGTATGCCACGGAGAGTCTCGTAAAGTTTGGTACACCATTTGCCTGGTTTGCCGTCTTTTGAAATCTGGAAAGTGTGGTTCTCGTCAACATCAACAATCTTGTCAATAGGAGAGATGACTGCTGCAGTACCGCAAGCACCTGCCTCGTCAAACTCAGCAAGTTCAGCGATAGGAATCTGACGACGCTCAACGGTCATGCCGAGATCTTCAGCAATCTGACGGAGTGACATATTGGTGATTGAAGGGAGGATAGAATCTGATTTAGGAGTGATGTAAGAGTTGCCCTTGATAGCAAAAAAGTTAGCAGCACCGCACTCGTCGATGTATTTCTTCTCCTTAGGGTCGATGTAGAATACTGCGCTGTAGCCCATGTCGTGGCTGTCAACTGTTGCACGCATACCCGCAGCATAGTTGCCTCCAACCTTCAGATTACCTGTTCCGAGAGGAGCAGCACGGTCGTATTTACGGCTGAGCATGAATGGTGTTGTCTGGAAACCGCCCTTGAAGTAAGGACCAACAGGTGTTACGAACACAACGAATGTGTATTCAGATGCTGGCTTAACACCTACCAGTGGGGTAGTGCCAAACAAAACTGGACGGATGTAAAGGGATGCCCCTGTCTCGTATGGAGGAATGAAACGAGCGTTGAGTTTGACAACCTTGAGGACTGCCTCCTCGAATTTCTCGATAGGGAACTCAGGCATGCAGACGCCTCGGCAAGAAGACTGCATACGTTTAGCGTTCTCGACAATGCGGAAGATACGAACCTTACCATCCTCGCCACGAAATGCCTTCAAACCCTCGAAACACTCCTGTGCATAGTGAAGGACAGCTGCTGAGATGTGCATTGGCATAGTTGCCTCGGCATGTACTTCAAGTTCGCCCCATTTACCGTTGCTGTAGTTGCAACGTACATTGTAGTCTGTTGGCATAAAACCAAAACCAAGGCTACCCCAATCAATGTTTGCTAATTCCATAGTTGTAATATATTTTTTATTTGTTAATGATTTTACGTAAGTATATGCGACTCTCATTTCCCATATTCATCAGTAAATCGATGATGGAAAGATTGGAAATGAAACCAAATTTAGGCGTGAAAACTTGATAATATTCCACCCCTAAATTAATGTGTAAAGGTACGACTTTTTTCTTAGGGTGCAAAGAGTTTCGGTAATCTTTTATTCCCATTTTTTCACCC
This sequence comes from Candidatus Minthenecus merdequi, assembly GCA_018064385.1. GTDB lineage: Bacteria > Bacteroidota > Bacteroidia > Bacteroidales > Paludibacteraceae > Aphodosoma > Aphodosoma merdequi. Next base: position 5,664 of record JAGHVI010000065.1, on the reverse strand, counting down.
GAAGTCCAATCGTTTGTCAATCTGGGAGTTAGATTGGGTAGTCCAAGCAACGAAAGGGCTATTTCTTCCGCTTTTCGGTCGAAATCTATAAGAAAATCATACCTCTTTGTGTACAAAACTGACAGTTCTTCGGCATAAAATTCAAAAAATGGTGACGAATTGTATGCTGCACACAGTGCTCGCCAATGCATCTTCTGCCACTCTTCATCGTACGCAATCTTTACGTCTTTTATCAAAAAATTATGCCATGGTTTTGCCACTGGTATGGTCAAATCCTGAACTCCGTTTGCCCCTATTATCGTACAACGATTTGCGTATGTCTGTTTCTCGTAACTGCAATATGCTTCAACCATACACTCATCTTCCTCCATCAAGTGTGCATAGTATTCTATGTTCCCAAAGTATGTCATCGGCAATAGTATCATCGCCAATTACCCCTCCATTTCCAAAAGTATTTCAACATGTTCCACGCATGTATCCTTGTCATTTTCAACGTTTCGTATGACTCGCGCTTGTGGTCATGAATTATATTGACCTCTGGCAGATAAATAGTTCTTGCCACTTGACTCATCCTCCGCGTGAAGTCTATATCCTCAGGGTACATAAAAAACCGTGGGTCGAACAGGTAACCATCCAGTTCTTTCAAACGCTTCATCGCCTCAACTCTGAGAAACATAAAGCATCCCGAAAGGTATTTTACGTCATAAAATCCCCTCTGGGGTAATTCCAATTCACATCTGTGCGACCCAAAGAGACGCCTGTGTATCAAGTCCCAAGGTGTTGGTAGCCGCTTCGCTAAATGCTGGTCAGTGCCGTCATTATTTAATACACGTGGCATAACCTGACCCACATCTTTGTGCTCGTTCATAAATGTAACAAGCCGTGTTATGACATCAGGAGTAAACTTTATATCTGTGTTCACGACCAAGTGGTATTCTGCATTCCCCGATAGTGTCTTCTCGAAAGCTTTGTTGTGCCCTCTGCCGTAACCTACGTTGTCGTCTGTGTTGTCTATAACATAGATTTCGCCAATTTCTTCGCACGATTTCAAAAGACCAAGTATCGCCTCTAACTCTTTTTTGTCAGTTTTGTATGTCACTATCGAGCAGTTGACCATCATTTGCGATATTTTATATAACCTGCTATTGCCCAGTGTATAAGATAATATAATGATTTCAATACACCAAATCCTTCGACTCTCCTATATACCAAATACTGAGGCTTGATGACTTTCTTTTTGTTGCGCGATATCGAACTGCCTAATATCCTATACGAACCTAATATCCGCTGATTACCGTATGCCACTTTGCACTGCTTGATAATCTCTAACCAATATACATAATCGTCCCGCAATGAACGGAATTCTTCGTGTAGAAAGATTTTGCCATAACGTGATGTGTCGTACAATCCAGTCAAACAAGATATGTAGCAGGTCTTTAGCATATCTTTGTATGTCACTCTCTCTGGTACTTTGAATGGTTTTAAGCACTCTTGGTCGTTTTCGTCTATGCGCAGGTGTGAACCAAAGACAAGCGTCGCATCGTTCTTTTTCATCAACTCCAACTGTGTCTCAAGAAAATATGGCATCCACGTATCATCTGCATCCAATAATGCTATGTAGCGTCCTACCGCACGGCGAATGCCATTGTTCCTCGCCGCTGCCGAACCGCCATTAGGTTGTTCATAGACTTTTATCCTTGCATCGCGGGTAGCATACTCACGGCATATCTCAGGACTACGGTCGCTCGACCCATCGTTGATGATAATCATCTCCCAATCTTGGTATGTCTGCGCAAGAACACTTTCAATGGTCTTTCCAACAAACCGTTCGCCATTGTATAGAGGCGTGATTATAGATACTTTTCGATTATCTGCATCCATTGGTTATATATTTTCTTGGGAGAGTATCTCTCCACTATTTTTTCTGTTTCTTTAGCATATTTGCGTCTCACATTTTCATCATCAATCATACGCATAATAGCCTTGCTTAAGGCTTCAATATCTTGGTTTTTCACCAACATTCCTCCGCCATTACCCAGTATTGCACTTGGACCTTCGGGACAATCAAACGAAACCATAGGAAGTCCACAAGCAGCAGCCTCAAGCAATATCATAGAAAAGCCTTCGTATCTGGAGGATATTACACCGAAAGCCGCCTTCCTGTATTCTGTAGCTACATCATTCACCATACCTCGCAAGATGACTTTCCCTTCCAAATGGTTGTCCGAAATCATTTGCTCCAGATTCTGCCTTTCATTGCCCTCACCGCAGATTTCTACACGCCAACCATTTATCTTCGCACTGATGCTGGCAACAGCTTTTATCAGAGTGTCGAAACCTTTTTCTGGCGCCAAACGACCAACCGCCAAGATGACTTTCTCGTCATTGTCAAGGTGTCTCTGATGAGCTATTGGTATCATATTCTCAACCACCTCAACATTCGATACTCCGTGTCTGACAAAATCACGTCGATAACTTTCAGTAAGTACGACAACGGCTTTTGCCTTCTTGTAAATGATATTCCTCAGCGTCAGCCAAGGCTCGCTATACAGTTTGTAGGGAAAGTGGTCACCGATAAGAGTTTTTTTGCCGAATCCTAACCTGATGACCAACATTGCAGCAAAGAATTTCTGCGCTATTATGACATCTGCCGATAGCAGCAGTTCGTTCTTTTTCATCTTGCGAGCAACGGCACAGACTCTTTTTAACCTCGCCCACTTGCTAAGTCCCAAATCGTATTTCTCGTCGGAAGAAACCACAAAATGCACACTTTCATCAATAGCAAATTTGCATTTACCTTCCATACCGAAGACTGAGATTATGGACACATCATGCCCTTGACGCGCCATCTCGCTTGCCAGACAACATGTAACACGCTCCGTTCCACCAACAGTGGTGCAATCTTGTATCAGAAATACTATATGCATTTTCTATGAATGACGTGTCTTATTTTGCAAAAGAGCCACATCAGAAAACCTCCCCTAAAACCGACATCCCAAAGGAATTTCCTGACTTCAGCATATTTTTTTATTATGGTGGCGGGACTTTTTGCTAAATTGCCGTAATAGCCGTTTGCAGTTGCTTTTGCACCGCAGACATTGTTGCCATGCTGGCGGTAGAACATGGTAGGCATTTTTACAACACTCAAAATGCCTTTCCGTGCCACCAGTGCAGCAATCCACCAATCGTGCATTGGTGCATTTTCCGAAAAAGGCACTACCATTCTACGTGCCCTCCAATTGAGCATCATTGTGCAACCGGCTACGCAATTACAAACGCAAATGTTGCTGAAACTCATTGCAAAAGGAAAATCGAACTTGTTCTGTTCGAAGAATGTCGTACCTAAAGGCTTTAGATTCTCATCTACCAAATCAACAGATGTAAATACCATTGCAGGCTTTTTAGGCTTGACTTTCTCAATCCGCTGCATCTCGTTCATTGTCATCTCAACTTTCGTGCGTTTCCAAACATCATCTTGGTCGCACAGCATACAATATTCACTATGCGCTTTTTTTAGCAACGTCTCGAAACTTTTGATGACACCGATATTTTCGCCCTCTATAATCCTTATTTTCTTTTTTCCAAGCTTTTCCCGCCATTCATATAATTTCTTTAGGGTATCATCTTTTGACCCATCATCACGCACTATCAACCGCCATTCTGTGTATGTCTGGTTAACAATTGATTCAATCTGCTCGTCTATCCAGCGACTGCCGTTATATGATGACAATAAAATTTCAACCATACTGTTACTCTTATTTCTTTGGAATTAAGTTTTTGTCGTCATATCTTTGGGCTGAATCCCAAAATTTCTGCGCTTTGTCCAACTGCCGCTTTTGCAATGTCTTTGCATCAGTATCTCTTAAATCAAGCACAGTACATGTCTCCAACAGGTCTCCCTGTTCTTTACGGCTGGTTTTGTCAAATGAATATATCTTGCCAGCCAAAAAAAGTATTACAGCTATTTCTAAGGTCTGCCTTACTAACGTAACGTATGGCGCTTTTGTTTCGGCTGCATTCCTCATCTGGTCAAATATGTAATATACTATTAAAACAGCAAAATAAAACCTCAACCTATTGACTATAAAGTAGTATTGATAAAGCATCACAATGACTGTCAAACCGCACGAAACTGATGCTATGGCAAATCCTCTTTTCTCTTGTCCTCTTGAATATTGTGTCAGCAGCAATAATGCTGTGCCATATACAAGCACATTGGTCTGCCTCAGTTTCATATATGATAAATGCAATCTGATTGAGTCCATAGTCATTTGGTCGAGTTGCAATACTTCTGTCATCGTCTCAATCAAATTCCACGTCGGTATTATCATCAGTATCAACAATATCATCAATAGCACTGACCATGTGTTTTTTTGCATTTTATATGGCTGTATTACGTAGTAAAACACTATCAGCATAACTATAAATGTAGCAGATTTGTGCATCGTCATTGCTATGAGCCCGAGAATGACAGCACTGATTATACTTTTTTTGCCTTTATATCCGCTTTTCCTCCAACCTTCCGCTTCAAGCACTGCAAAAATGAAGAATGATACTGCCAAACATTGTCGGAGTTGTGCGTAAATCAAGTCCTTCATTATGACCAGCACTATCGCCAATGCCAACACGCGTTTATCTTTTAACCGCCTTAGTACTAAATATACAGCCAAGAAAAACAGCGTCGATATTATGGCTGTCATCCAGTAGAAACTTATCCCACATGTTGTGCATAACGAGTTGACAAACACATATCCTATTTCATACCCTCCTGTATAGTTGCCAATAATTACATCCCACAGCCCCCATCTTGTATCGTATATCGAACTGTATATCAAGACATCCGGTCCATAGTAGTATTTCGATGTGAAACCCAACCACGACACCAGCATTGCTATATTGAATAGGTCTCGTTTCATACGAGGCATCCCCTGCAACAGCAGTTCAATTGCCGCCATTGCAATCACTATGCCTGTTATCAACGTAACCAAATTCATATGGTGAGTTCTATAAATTCATTTTGAGGGTTTTTGAAGTTTGTTTGTCTCTCTTCTTTATCTATTTAGGGTGGTTCTATTAATTAGGTTGAGACGATTTTGAAGTTTATTTTTAGCAGATTGCTGTGCGAAAGAAGGAAGCAATGCGGGCATTGTGACCGACTGACAAGCAGCAAGATGCAAAATTACTGCAAACCGAAAGCAAAGAGCTTGCTCATTTGCTGAGGTGCAGCGTAATTTATCAAAAATAAATTCAAAATCGTCTCAACCTAATTAATAGAACCACCCTAAAATAATATCCGATACCTAACGGCATCGTTAATCAACGAATGGCTTATCAGACCAGCCATAGGAATGGATAGCTACCAATGTTTGGAGGGTTGGAGGTTTGGGCAAAATAGGCAGGTTGTCTGCCATCGAAAACGAGACGGTCAGAGAAGAGATTAAGGCGGATGAAAAGAGTCAGGATTTCAGTGGAGAGTTGTGGGCGGTTTCTTGTGGTGAGGGTGAGATGCGGGCGGTTTGTTGTTAGGGATTTGAGGGCGTGGGTATAGGTTGCGAGGATGAAGTAACGCACTGATGTATAAGGGCGTAAGTGTTGTGGGTCGTTGTGCTTGTTGTAGTTTTCGGGGTGACGGGCGAAGTCAGGATTACGGCTGATGGCAAGGCG
>JAGHVI010000080.1 GCA_018064385.1 Candidatus Minthenecus merdequi | reverse complement strand
ATTCCGTTATCACATTGTACAAATATAATCCTCCTCTCGGTGGTAAAATTCAGAGGGTAGGGGTCGTTTTAGAACATTAAGTCAAATGCTATAAGTTTATTCAAGTTTCGCAAGTTCTGTTCTGGCTGGAAGCCAGTATCTTAGTAACTGGGTACATACTCTGAGCGAAGCGAAGAGGATGTGCCAAGAGGAGTGGACTCTCTGACGAGCCGGTGGCTGGAAGCCACTACCTTGAATGTGTGCATCATTGTCGCTACAAGGTACTGCCCTCCAGGCAGACACAGTATGTCGCTGATATAGTGCATCTGCCTGGAACACTCGTGCAAGTGAGTGCAGAGTCAAGTGGTTGGTGAGCTGAGAGTCTATCCTGAGCACAGCCGAAGGGAACCATGCTTGGACTATGCCGAGTGCAGCCGAGTGTCGATGAACCCCCTACCTATAAGTCCTATATATAACTGCACGCCAACCCCTGTAAAGACGAAGCCTGCTCCGTCCCCGAGGAATATATGGTCCATCAGTTATATTCCTTTTTTGTTGACGATAAATCGTATGGTCGCTACAAAGGTAAACAAAAAATAAGGTTGACTCCTGCCAGAAGTCAACCTTATTTTTTTGCGCTTGTATGTGCGCTTACAGATATGTGCGCGAGATATTTATCTTTTATCCAACTGTCTTTATTCACTTGATGGTTGCAACAACATCGCGAAGCAAGTTGTAGAACTGTTCAACTGATTTTATAAAAACACGTTCGTCTGGCGAATGAGGACTCATTATGGTTGGCCCAAATGATACCATATCTAAATCAGTCTGTGTCGCACCAAGTATGCCACATTCTAAACCTGCGTGTATAACCTTGATGGCTGGTTCTTCGCCATATTGTGCCTTGTAAGTCTCTTTCATCGTTGCAAGAATTTTGGAATCAAGATTAGGATTCCAACCCGAATATGAACCTGAAAACTCAACTTTTGCTCCCGCTAATGTAAATACACTCTCAACCATTGATGCAAGTTCCTCTTTTTTTGTGTCAACCGAACTGCGGAGAAGGCATTGGATAGATATTTTTTCAGCATCTGCTTGTACAATCGAGAGGTTCATTGATGTCTCAACAGTGTCTGGAATTGCAGGAATCATACGAAATACTCCATTAGGACACGCTGTTATACTATTGATGAGGTCATCTTGAATTTCTACAGGAATCAACATCTCAGGCATATCAACTTTCTCGCAGAAGAACTCAATTTTGTTCTCTGTAATGCTATATTCGCTGTTGAACATATCCTGATATTCTGCCACAAGTCCCTTAATATCTTCTACATCGTCAGCAGGAATCGTGATTATTGCCCATGCTTCCCGTGGAATGGCATTACGCATATTTCCTCCTTCAACAGCAGCAAGACGTGCTTCGTATTGAGAAACAGCCTCTTTCAAAAAACGAAATATAAGTTTGTTGGCATTTGCTCTACCTTCGTTTATCTCCATTCCAGAGTGTCCTCCTTTGAGACCTTTCAGCGAAATTCTCAACGCAACATCTCCTTCTTCGGTCGGTGCACCTTTGTATTGCCACGATATATTGGCATCTACACCACCTGCACAACCAACATATAGTTCACCAAATGTCTCCGAGTCAAGGTTAAGCAGTATTTTACCCTTCAACTCTCCTTCTTTCATACCAAAGGCACCAAACATTCCCGTCTCCTCGTCAGCGGTGATAAATAGTTCCAATGGACCATGTTTCAACTCTGTGTCAGACATAATTGCCATACCTGCAGCAACACCCATACCATTGTCTGCACCGAGAGTAGTACCTTTTGCACGTACCCACTCACCGTCAATCCACGGCTGTATTGGGTCTTTCTCAAAATTATGTACAGTGTCGTTGTTTTTCTGCGGAACCATATCCATATGTCCCTGCATTATAATGCCTGTACGATTCTCCATGCCTGGTGTTGCTGGTTTACGCATGATAATATTGCCGACTTCGTCAACAATCGTCTCAAGATTGTTTTCACGTCCGAAATCAGCATACATTTTTTTGATAGCCTCAAGATGATGTGATGGGTGAGGCACACTGCAGATTCGTGCGAAATTTTTCCACACTGCTGCTGGTTGGAGTTCAAGAATTGTCATAGTAAAAACATTAGTAAATTTCCGAGTACAAATATAGTGTAAAAAATCGAGACTAATTCAATTTTATGTCATTTTTTTTTTATAACTTTGCACCACGAAATGCCGTGCATAGTTATGTGGAGAAAACAGCACTTCAGAAATACCATTGTAATGCTCTTAATCTCCATCGTACTTGTTTGTGGTACAGGTGTTTATGAGATACGGTATTCTCTGTGGAATATACCTTATGACTGGTCGGAAATTCGGTCGGCGGGTTGTTTGCGTGTCTCCTCAATCAAGGACGATACGGTGTTCGTGGGGCAGGTTATACGCTTCGCTAAGTCGAAAAACTTGGAAATAGATATCAATTATTGCTCGAATATCGACGAATTATGGCTAAATCTTGTCGCATATAAGACGGATTTAGTCCATTTCCCAAACGACAATAATGAGTATTCTTGGACAACAAGACATAATAGTCATCAACTAAAAGACAGCGTTGATTTTTGGTATGACCGAAACATCCGAAGTATTTCAAAATGGGATTGCTATTTCCGACAATATGGAGATAGTATTGGTTGGGATTGGAAAATGCTTGCAGCTATTGGCTATGTTGAGTCGCGGTTTAAAAATATAAATAGCAGCACGGGCTTGGGTGTTATGCAAATTTCCCGAACTATTGCAACGAAGTTCGGTGCAATAGGTTCAATGTACCAAAACCCACACTATAATATAAAAGCTGCTGCAAATTATATTAAATACCTCGACAATACTTTCTCAATGATTCAGGATAGAGAAGAACGGACTAAGTTTGTGCTTGCTGCTTATAATGCTGGTACTAAGCCAGTCAAGAATGCAATTAACACTGCTAAACAACATAAAATAAACGAATGTGAATGGGATAATGTTGCAAAATACTTTCGCAATAACCATTCCAAAAGATATCAGAAATTGATACTTGAAAAATATAATGAGTATCGCATAAAAGAATGACAGAAATGGAAATAGTAGAAACTGGAATAGAAGGACTTAAAATCATCAAACCTCATGTGTTTGCTGACGCCCGTGGCTATTTCTTTGAGACATACAACGAAGAGCGTTACCTTAAATCTGGCATAAACTACCATTTTGTACAGGATAATATTTCTTGTTCGCAATATGGTGTTGTTCGTGGCTTGCATTTTCAAAAACATCCTTTTTCTCAGGCAAAATTGGTGCAGGTGATTTCTGGTCGTGTCCTTGACATTGCTGTAGATTTGCGCACATCCAGTCCTACTTACGGTAAACATTTTGCCGTTGAGTTGACTGGCGAGAACCATTGGCAATTTATTATTCCACGTGGATTTGCACATGGATTCTCTGTTCTCTCTGAAATGGCAGTCTTCACATACAAATGTGATAACCTATACAATCCACAATCTGAAGGTGGCATACGTTTTGACGATCCTACGTTGGCTATAGATTGGAAAATCAACCCTGCGTATGCTATAATCTCAGATAAAGATACCAAACATCCGTTTTTTAGTGAATTAGATAAAATATTCTGACCTATGAAAATACTTGTTACTGGCTGCAATGGTCAACTTGGCAATGAAATGCGCTTGGCTCTTGATGGTCGTCAAGCAGAAACTTTTTTCTGCGATATTGACACTCTCGACCTTACCAAACCTTTCGAATTAGAACAGTTTGTCGAGAAAAACCAGATTACCCATATAGTCAATTGTGCCGCCTATACATCCGTTGATAAGGCTGAGGATGATCGTCTATCAGCTGCTAACGTGAATATTAATGCTGTACATAATATCGCTATGTCTGCTTTGCGTCACAATATTAGAGTGATACATATTTCTACAGATTACGTTTTCGAAGGTAATGCTTGTGTGCCTTATGAGGAGAATATGCCTGCCGTACCTCGCACTGTCTATGGTAAAACAAAATTTGCAGGTGAACAAACTCTTATTTCTGAATGCCCAAATTCCATAATTCTTCGCACGGCTTGGCTTTACTCTTCTTTTGGCAATAATTTCGTAAAAACAATGCTGAAGTATGGTCGTGAGCGCAATGAAATTAGTATTGTTTACGATCAGATAGGTTCTCCGACTTACGCTGCTGACCTTGCTGCCGTAATTATCTGCATTTTGTTCGAACGTGAATGGAAACCTGGGATTTACCATTTTACAAACTCTGGAGTCTGCTCATGGTTTGATTTTGCAAAGACCATTTTGAATATTGCTGGTATTGATTGTCGTGTGAACCCTATACTCAGTTCAGAATATAAATATCGTACACCACGACCTTCATATAGTGTGCTGAATACAAAGAAAATACGCCGAGAATTCAACGTGGAAATCCCATACTGGCTTGATTCCCTCCAACGGTGTATGAAGTTGCTTAATCTTGATAAATGAGACTAAATAATAATCTTTTAAAATATACAAAAAATGGAAAGAGACAATCAAGTTTTTGACCTAATTCAGAAGGAGCGCGAGCGCCAAATGAAAGGTATTGAACTTATTGCATCTGAAAATTTCGTGTCTGACGAAGTTATGGAGGCTATGGGTTCTGTAATGACAAACAAGTATGCCGAGGGTTATCCTGGTAAACGTTATTATGGTGGTTGCGAGGTGGTTGACCAAACAGAAACTATCGCAATTGAACGTCTGAAACAGTTATTCGGTGCATGTTGGGCTAATGTCCAGCCTCACTCTGGCGCACAAGCTAATATGGCTGTGTTCCTCGCTTGTATGAATGTTGGTGACACTTTCCTCGGCCTGAATCTGTCACATGGTGGTCACCTGTCACACGGTTCCCCTGTAAATATGTCTGGTATCAACTATAAGGCATTGGAGTATAGCGTAAAAGAATCAGATGGTCGTGTTGATTATGACCAGTTGGAGCGTGTCGCTCGCGAGAATAAACCAAAACTTATTATCGCTGGCGCTTCTGCTTATAGCCGCGAGTGGGATTATGTTCGTATCCGTAAGGTGGCTGACGAGATTGGTGCTATTTTTATGGTGGATATGTCACACCCTGCTGGTCTTATTGCTGCTGGTTTGCTTGACAACCCTGTTAAGTACGCTCACATCGTTACTACTACTACCCACAAAACACTTCGTGGTCCACGTGGTGGTGTCATCATGATGGGACAAGATTTCCCTAATCCATGGGGCAAGAAGACACCAAAGGGCGAAGTCAAGATGATGTCTGCATTACTTGATTCTGCTGTATTCCCTGGTTGTCAAGGTGGTCCACTTGAGCATACTATTGCTGCTAAGGCTGTTGCTTTCGGTGAGGCTCTCAAACCAGAGTTCAAAGATTATCAGAAACAAGTTAAGAAAAATGCTGCTGCTCTTGCAGATGCTTTTATGGCTAAAGGGTACAAAATCGTTAGTGGTGGTACCGATAACCACTCAATGCTTGTTGACCTTCGTACCAAATTTCCTGAACTGACTGGTAAGGTCGCAGAGAAGGCTCTTGTTGCTGCTGATATTACTACTAACAAAAATATGGTACCATTCGATACTCGTAGTCCATTCCAAACTTCAGGTCTGCGCTTCGGTACTCCTGCTATCACCACTCGTGGCGTGAAGGAGGACAAGATGGCTGTTATTGTTGATATGATTGACCGTGTACTCTCTGACCCTGAAAATCAAGATGTAATAGCAGCAGTACGCAAAGAGGTTAATGCAATGATGACTAAATATCCATTGTTCGCTTGGTAATAATTGATTGGTGGTTCTTTTGATTAGGTTGATACTATTTTGAAGTTTATTTTTTAAAAATTGCTCGATTTCAATGAAGAAGCGATGCGAGCATCGTGACAGAATGAAGGTCAGCACGTGACAATAATTAATTCAAATGCGTCCATTTATGAACCATCCACTTGTATAACCTATAATAATGAATAGAACCTCCCTTATATACAGGGGGCTAATGTTGCCCCCTGTTTTTATTTTAGAAGTGGCTTTATAAATTAGGTCGATACGATTTTAGAAGTTTATTTTTAGCAGATTACTGTGCGGAAGAAGGAAGCAATAGAACCACCCTTTAATATGATAGAAAGAATTTTCGAGATTGACGAAGACGTTGACTTGAGGGTACTCTATGGTATCAATAATGTCAACATCAGAACCATAAAGGACCTTGTACCACAAGTAAAATTGGTGGCAAGAGGAAGAACCATAAAACTGAGCGGTGAGGAGAATGATGTTGAGATTATTGAAGAAAATCTTACGACTATTGTCAGTTTGGCAATGCGCACAAATACATTGAATGAACAGCAGGTGATAGATGTACTGAAAGGTAATGAGGTGACGATGGAGAATGTTGATAACGAGATATTGCATGGTGTAGGAGGAAAAGTCATAACAGCAAAAACAAAAAATCAAATGGTTCTAATGCAAGAGTATGAAAAAAATGACCTTTTGTTTGCTGTAGGACCTGCGGGAAGTGGCAAAACATATACCGCTATAGCACTTGCTGTTAGAGCGTTGAGAAATAAAGAAGTAAAGAAAATCATTCTTTCTAGACCTGCAGTCGAAGCTGGCGAGAAACTTGGCTTCCTGCCTGGAGATATGAAAGATAAGATAGATCCTTATCTTCAGCCGCTTTATGATGCTCTTGAGGATATGATTCCTCAAGCTAAACTGACTGAATATATGGAGAAAAAAACGATTCAGATTGCACCATTGGCATTTATGAGGGGACGTACACTTAGCAATGCCGTGGTAATCTTAGACGAGGCTCAGAACACTAGTGTGCCACAGATTAAAATGTTCCTTACAAGACTTGGTTATGGCTCTAAGATGATTGTCACAGGCGACTTGACCCAAGTGGATCTTCCCCGTGACCAAAAATCAGGATTGAGAGATGCTGTTGAGGTGCTTAAGAATGTCAAAGGGGTATCTATCGTTGAGTTTAACTTTAGAGACATTGTCAGACATCAGTTGGTAACAAGAATCATTGAGGCTTATAATAAGAAAATAGATTGATATTGTAATAATCTTATTGCCCAAAAAATAGATTATTTATGGCAAATAGAAAAAAAATCAAACTTGCAATAATGGGGGGTGGCAGTTTTGCAACCGCTATTGCCAAAATTGTTATGGAAAACGTTGAGCATATAACTTGGTATATGCGCCGTAAAAATCAGATTGATAAGTTCGTAGAAGAAAGAAGAAATCCTTCCTATCTCAGTTCAGTTGATTTTGATGTTGAGCGAATTACTTTCACAGACGACATAAACGAGGCTGTCAAGAAGAATGATGTATTGTTTTTTGCTACTCCTTCTCCTTTTTTTAAATCACATCTATCCAAACTTATTGTTCCTCTCAAAGATAAAATTATTGTGACGGCTATCAAGGGTATTGTCCCTGACGAAAATCTTTTAATTTCGGAATATTTGGAACTGATGTACAATGTGCCTACCGAACATATAGCCGCTATGTGTGGTCCAAGTCATGCTGAAGAAATAGCTTTAGGTAGAACAACTTATCTCACGGTGGCTTGCCCTGACCGCGAAGTTGGACGTTTCGTTTCATCTCTGATAGAAACATCTTATGTTCACACAGTTACTTCAGATGATATAAACGGAGTGGAGTATTCTTCAGTGCTGAAGAATATTTATGCCATCGCTGCAGGTATAGGTCATGGTCTAAGATATGGCGACAATTTTCAAGCTGTGCTAATCAGCAATGCTATACAAGAACTTAACCGTTTTGCTAATGCTGTTTATCCTGCTTACCGAAATGTACAAGAGTCTGTTTATCTTGGTGATTTACTTGTTACTGCTTATTCAAAATTCTCTCGTAATAGAACTTTCGGTACAATGATTGGCAAAGGCTATAGCGTTAAAACTGCGCAGATGGAAATGGAAATGATTGCCGAAGGTTATTATGGTTCAAAATGTATCCACGAGATTAATGAGAAATATCATGTGGAAATGCCAATTATGAATGCTGTGTGGGATATCCTTTATGACCACCGTGATGCAGATAAGACAATGAAAGACCTGATTAATAAATTGATGTGATATGATTTTTGATATTACAAATATGGCGAATTTCGTCAATAATGACGAACTGAAAGTTGCACAGCGCAAAGCTATTGAAGCTATGCAGTCTCTTGTCGAGGATTATGAAAATGACGGCGATATGCTCGGTTGGATGTCTATTGCTGCTGACATAAGACCTCTGATTGACAATATTGAGAGATGTGCTTCTCATATGCGTAGAGATTGTGATGCTATAGTAATATGCGGAATAGGTGGAAGTTATCTCGGTGCGTTTGCTGTCATATCTGCTTTGAAAGGCTATTTTGACTATGATAAACACGAGATTCTCTTTGCTGGCAACAACCTTTCTCAGGATTATCTGCTTGATATGTGTGACCATTTGGAAGGACGTAAGTATGGTGTCGTATGTATCTCGAAGTCTGGTACAACTCTCGAAACTGCAATAGCATTCCGTGTGTTGAGAAATAAGATGGAGGAGGATCTGGGTCTTGAATGGGCAAAGGAACATATCGTATGTGTCACTGATCTTACTAAAGGAGCTCTTCATGACATTGCCGTCTTGAATGGTTATCAGATGTTTGAAGTCCCTGATAATATAGGAGGCAGATTTTCAGTGCTTTCTGCTGTCGGTCTGCTGCCAATAGCAATTGCAGGTTTTGATATCCGTCAACTGATAGCAGGTGCTTTTGATTTTTATCGCCCTCATCGTGGCGTGGAGCAGTGTGGCGAGATATTGGACTATGCTTCAATGAGATATTTGATGTCGCAGAAAGGAAAGAAGGTCGAAAATTTCGTCAGTTTCGAACCAAAACTTAGGGGCTTTAGCGAATGGTGGAAACAATTGTTCGGTGAGAGCGAGGGCAAGGATGGCAAAGGTCTCTTCCCAACAAGCGCAACTTATACGACTGATCTTCACTCGCTTGGACAATATGTCCAGCAGGGTGATAGGATTCTCTTCGAAACTATTTTGTCTGTTGAAAATAGTAACCGTGAATTAGAAGTGCCACGAACTCAGGATAATCTTGATAAACTAAACAAATATTCTTGGTACACAATTGGCTATATGAATAGTGCGGCTGAAAAAGGTACCGTGATGGCTCATGTGGCAGGCGATGTGCCTACTATACGTATTGTTATACCTAAAATTAATGAATACCATCTTGGACAATTAATCTATTTCTTCGAGATTGCTTGTGCTGTAAGTTGCAAGATGACAGGTGTTAATCCTTTTAATCAACCAGGAGTTGAGGATTACAAGGCTAATATTCGTAAATTACTTAAATAGTTGCAAGTCACAGCTTTATTGGTGTTAATTATTTCATAAATTTAGGCAATTTATAGAACTCACCTAAAATTTATAGAATAATGGAAATTTCAGTTATAGTCCCTTTATTTAATGCTGAAAAATACATAGAAGAATGCCTTAATTCTCTTTTGGCTCAGACTATTATTGGTCATACTGAGGTAATTGTAGTGGATGACCACGGAGAAGATTGTAGTATTGAGATTGTAAAGCGAATAATCTCTGAACATCAATATGGTAAACATATTAAACTAATTTCAACAACACAGAATAGTGGCGCTTGGGCTGCAAGAAACCTTGGTCTGGAGTTGGCTCGTGGTCAATACATAGGCTTTTGTGACGCAGATGATTGGGTGGAACCTAATATGTACGAAAACCTTTATCGTGAGGCAGAGAAAACTGAAGCCGATTGGGCATATTGTTTAGGTCAAAAAGATTATCAAGATACTGACGAAGAGAGTGAGGTGTTGGAACAAGAAGTTGACGAGTCTTGCGTGATGAAGGATGAGGTGAAGAGACGAATGTTTGTTAATGGTGTGTCTTATTTCTGGACTGCAATATATAGCAAACGTTTCCTGAAAACCAACCATATCAGATTCCCAGAAGGAAAGTTCGCCGAAGATAGTTATTTTTGGTGGATGGCTGTTATGTATTCAAGGAGATTGGGTGTTGTAAATAGTGTGGGCTATCACTATAGAATTCAACCTAATAGCGTATCACAAAGACTAGACGAGACGAAAGCTGAGATTAAACAGATGATTTATTCTAAACTTATCAAGTACTTTAAAGGCAAGGGGTTATATAGGTTATATCAAAGTGAACTCGATTGGCTATACCTTAGGAAAGGCTATATGATACCATTAGAGATTGAGGCTATTGGTAAAGAAAAACCTGATTTTAAGAGAATTTGGAAGCAACGTAGCGAAGACGAAGTTTCGCTGAATAACATATACCTTATTCGTAATATCGCAACTTTGATGAGAATATGTGCATTCAGGTTGTTCCCAAGTCTTATGGTGAGATTGCTGAAAAAAGAAAACGAAAAATAGGAGTACTATGAAATATTATGATTATCTGATAGTTGGCTCGGGTCTCTTTGGTGCCACGTTTGCATATTGTGCTCGCTTGGCTGGTAAGAGGTGTTTGGTCATTGATCGCAGAAATCATCTTGGAGGTAATGCCTATTGCGAGAATGTCGGTGGAATAAATGTGCATGTCTATGGTCCTCACATTTTTCATACCTCAAACCGTAAAATTTGGGATTTGGTCAACACAATAGTACCTTTTAATAGTTTTATAAATAAGCCATTAGCTACATATAAGGATAAAACGTATAATCTGCCTTTTAATATGAATACATTCCGTCAGTTGTGGAATGTAGAATGTGCAGACGAAGCAAGGGATATTATTAACCGACAACGTCAGGATGTGATTGAAAAGTTGGCAGGTAGAGAACCTGAAAATCTTGAGGAACAGGCACTGATGCTTGTAGGTAGAGATATTTATGAGATTCTTATCAAGGGTTATACCGAGAAGCAGTGGGGACGCCTTTGTTCTGAACTTCCTGCATTTATTATCAAGAGATTACCTGTCCGTTTTACTTTCGATAATAACTATTTTAATGATGTATATCAAGGTATTCCTATCGGGGGTTACAATAGGTTGATTGATGGCTTGTTGGTAGGCATCGAAACTCGTACAGGTGTTGATTTTATAAACCATCGCGAAGAATGTATCAATTTGGCTGATAAAGTAGTATTCACGGGACAGATTGATGAATATTACAATTTTAGGTATGGTCCTTTAGAGTTCCGTAGTGTTAGATTTGAAAATGAAGATATTAATATTTCAGACTTTCAAGGTAACGCAGTTATCAATTATACAGAGCGTGATGTGCCTTTCACTCGCACAATCGAACATAAACATTTTGAAATGTTTGGCGATGAGGTGCAGAAATGCTCTCATACAGTAGTAAGTAAGGAGTTCTCTGTTGAGTGGATGAAAGGAATGGAGCCTTACTATCCTGTGAATGATGCAAAGAATAATAATTTATACCTAAAATATAAAGCATTGGCTGACAGTGAGAAGAATGTCATTTTTGGAGGAAGGTTGGCTGAATACAAGTACTACGATATGGCTCCTGTAATGGAACGTGCAATTGAGACTTTTCAAAGTAATTTGTAGTCACCGGTTGACAGTAACTTAAAATGATTTGATGAGAATGATTGTAAAAAAACGTCAGATTTTATGATGTTTTTTGGAGTATCTATAATTATGTTATGGTCAGTCGTCAGAAACCAAATGTAATGTGCAATTTGAAGTGCAAGGTTGATTTCGTGTGTAGATATTATAATAGTTTTATTATTTTCTTCTGCAAGTTTTTTCAGTAGCAACATTACTTCAATGCGGTTTGGTAGGTCAAGATGTGATGTGGGTTCGTCCAATAATATCATTGGTGTGTTTTGTGCAAGCGCACGAGCTATTGATGCCCTCTGACGCTCTCCGTCTGATAGTTTGTTGATGGAATACGTTAATTTATGTTGTAGGTTTACTAGCTCTGCTGACTGTTTGATTATTAGGTCGTCTTCTTTCGTTATCTTGTTTGTCCACGATGTATATGGAATACGTCCCATACATATTAAGTCATATACTGTCATTTGTTCGGAAAATACAGTGTCTGTCAGCACAACAGATACGATTTTCGCACGTTCGATTGGTGTCAATTTGACAAGGGATTTGTCATCATATTTGATTTCTCCTTCCAATGGTGGTTGCAATGACACAAGTGTCCTCAACAATGTCGATTTGCCTGTGCCGTTTGTACCCAACAGAGCTATCATTTGGGATGTTTCAGACGTTAAATTTAGGTTGCCTTGAATTATTTTCCTTTCATAACCTATTGCGAGATTGTGTGTTGTCAGTTTCATAGGTCAATTTCTGCTTTTTAGAATAATCCATATTATTATTGGAGCCCCTATAATAGAAGATATCGCATTGATAGGAAGAACCGAACCATTCGTAGGCAACTGCGAGCAAATATCACATAAAAGCAACAGCGATGATCCAACCATTATCGTTGCTGGTATGGTTATATGGTGGTCGTTTGTTTTGAACAACATTCTCACCAAATGAGGTACTGCAATGCCTATAAAGGCAATAGGACCAGTGAATGCTGTTGTTGCACCTGCTAATAGTGCTGTTGTTACTATAATCAATATTCGAGTCAGGTGGATATTTATGCCAAGCGATTGCGCATAATTTTCACCAAGTAGTAAGGCATTGAGCGGTTTTTGCATTGCTATGGCAATAAAAAGTCCGATTATTGTTAGTGGCAACATTACCTGCATATAGGTCCAAGTTACTGATGATAATGAACCAAAAGTCCATATTACGAACAATTTAAGCGAGTCCGGATCAGCATAATTTTGTAGTATAGTGACTATCGAACCTGCTATCTGACTAAACATTATTCCTATTATTAGCAACGATGTTGAGTGTGATGTACGGTACGATACTAATAGAACTATAAGAAGTATCACAAGTGCTCCTATTATGGCAGATATAACTATCCCCCAGCCACTTGTAATTATAAATGAAGGCAGTATCGGTGCAGCAAGCATAAAGATAGCCACACCAAGAGAAGCCCCTGACGAAACTCCAAGTACGTATGGACCAGCAAGTGGATTCTGAAAATGTGTTTGCATTATTAACCCTGCAACAGATATTGCTGCCCCTGTCAATATGGCTGTCAATGCTTTTGGAAATCTGAAATTATATATTATGTTATTATACTCTGGGTCTGACAAATGTTCTATAGGTATATTGACTGAACCAAATACAATGTCACTTGCAAATAGTGCAAATGCTATTATGACTAATGTTGCAAGAATGATGTGTTGTCGTTGTTTTTTCATACTATTCACATCTGTTGATGTATGTTGGTTGATAATCAGGAAGAAGTTCTGGGTAGAGTGCCCAAATTACATCGTTCAGTATTATATCGGGATGTGCGATGCCAGATTCCCAAAAGTCGTTTGCTGTTGACGTTTTCATCCTGCGTTGGAATGCATAGACATTTCCGCTCTTTACAGGACGAAAAAGGGCGTGACGCTCGTCCATCTGAATCAAGATTCCTATGTTTGAAACTGGAGCATTTAGCCATACGTCGCAATCGGCAAAGTCGTTCAGTACTTGCTCAAAATTCAATGCTAATGACCCTAATGTTGAATCGTTCTCATAAAGATACGAGGCTTTTGCATCTCTCAACAGATTGCCCATATATGATTTGCCTCCAGGCATATACCACGTTCCTCTGAAGTTGTTTCCAATCATTACGGATTTGCGCTCTACTATTTGCGATAGTTTCGATAGCGACGCTTTATATGAGGAGTCTATTTTGTTGAATATAGAATCAGCCATTTGTAGTTTGTCGTAGAATGCAGCAACGAATTTTATCCATTCAGCACGCGCAAGTATCGTTGATTCTGTCCATTCGTTGTCATATATCGTAATGGTTCCTGTGCTTGCGTTGTTGACATCAACTGATATGTTGTCGTTATAAAATGTTGAGAATACAACATCTGGTGCGAGCATCATCAATCGCTCTTTGTTGAGATTGAAAGCATCTCCAAGATTGGAAATTTTACCTGCTTTGTATAAAGAATCTATGGTTGAATTGTACGTGAGCTGTGGTGAACAAATGCCTTTTATTGAATTGCATTCATCTATCAATGAGATAAATTCGTATTGGGTTACTGATGTTAGTGCTATTCGGTGTACGGGAATTTTTATCCGTATGCCGTTTTCCGGTGTGATAACCGTATCCGATTTGACTAAGTAGTATGTTTCAACTACTTGTTCGTGTTTCCAAGGGTTAAAGAGTTGTATCTCAATGAACTCTTGGTGTTGGTATATGTCAAATCCTTGTGCGTAACATAACTGCATATGAAATGCGTCTGTGTGCGAAGTATTGTTTCTGCTGTCTTTATTTGAGCATGATAACAACAATAATATAGTTGATAATATGATTATTATGCGATTCACTTTGACGAATCAAGCGATTTTATTGCTTTGTAAACTATGTGTGTGGGAAGCCCCATTACGTTGAAGTATGAACCCTCAATATGGTCAATTGCAATATATCCAAACCACTCTTGAATGCCGTATGCACCAGCCTTGTCGTATGGTTTGTATGTATCAACATAGTATTCTATCTCATTAGTTGATAAGGTAGAAACGTGAACTTTGGTTATGTCTTTTAATTTTATTATTTTGTCTTGTCTGCGCAGGCATATTCCAGTTACTACCGTATGCGTGCGATTTTGCAATGATTGCAGCATCGCTATGGCTTCTTCTCGGTCAGCTGGTTTACCTAAAATTTTTCCATCAACGATTACTACAGTGTCTGCAGTCAACAATGTATCTTCTTTTGTTAAATCACAGAATGCATCAGCTTTCATCTTTGCGATATATAGAGGAACCTCTTCAGATTGTAATGTCTCTGGATATGTTTCGTCTATATCGATGGTTCTGACTGTAAACTGTATGTCAAGCCCTTCTAATAGAGCTTTGCGTCTTGGCGATTTCGATCCTAATATAAGCATTACTTTGTTATAGTGAGTTCTATAAATTTATTTCAAGGCTTTTTAGTTTATTTTGGTGTATTCAATATGTAGTAATATACAAGAGGGTAGAGTCCTGCCAATAGAATAATAAGCCTATTTACATGTATTGCGTTGTCTATGGCCTTGCAACTCTTCGACCATACGAAATAAAGAAGAAAAATTGATGGCAATACTATCGCAAACAATGTGTATCTCAATGATAGCGTACTTGGTAAAGATATTTTTATCGTGGACAAAACAGCTATACAACATGTTAGTAAAACAAATAATGTAGTAATTATGCGCGATGTGGTTGCTCCCCACACCACAGGAATTGTGTGACATTCCATCTCTCGGTCGCCATACTCATCGCGTATGTCTTTGAGTATCTCAATTGACATTACCGCAAAAAATGCAAATAATGCCATCACTCCGCAAAATGTATATATGGATGGAACTATCGGAAGTTGAAGAATAATGTCTGTGTAAGAAAGAACCAATTGTTCTTTTGCTGCAAAGGCTGGTACAAATGGCACGAGTGCTGACATCAGCGCTATGACTATATTACCAACAATAAGCATCCTTTTGTATGATGATGAGTAGAACCAAAGTAAACCTGCTACAATTATGAAAATAAAGGCAAGAGTAAAACTCTTCAACACAATCGATGCTACAACACCTATTATAACACCTGAAATAGTCAGAATCTGATATATGTGCATAGTATCTTTCTTTGATATGATATTTGATACAATGACACTTTCCGGGTGGTTCAGACGGTCAATTTTGATGTCAAAATATTCGTTTATGACAAATCCACCGGCAGCAATAAGAATGGTAGCTACAACCAACGATGCAAAAATCCAATATGGCAAATTCAATACGAAGCCGTATTGACCAATAATTGGTAATATAGCTGTAAAAAACACAAATGTTTGTATAATAGCAATAAGTAACAAATTGTGTATTCTGATGAGTTTTAGGTATTCTTTCATATCAATGCATTATTTTATATAGTGTTTCACGTAACAAATCTTTGTTTGTAATGGTTCCCCCGCCAAATCCTTTGAACTTTGCATCCATATCTCGAATCTGTTCGATTACATATAGTGTACGACCTGAGTTATATCTTGAGGCAGCTAACTTCAATTCGTTATATCTCATAAAGTTGCATTTGACAAACTGCATTATTCCTTGTTGACTTTTGTCTGGTGATGAATGGTATATCATCAAGTCTGCAAAGAATCGGTGCAGCAACACTGTTGTCTGTGCTATGCTGTTTGCTTTCGGATTTCCTGCAAAATAATCTATTATCCTATTAACATGTTGTATGTTTCCCTTTATTATTGCAGAGATTAACTCGAAGTTGTTGTAGTCTTTTGATATGCCAATGTTCCTCTCTATAAGTTCAGGTGTAATGTTGCTAGTTCCCTGTTTCTCCATAATTATTCCCAATTTGTCAATTTCGTTGACAATCTTGCCAAGGTTGCTACCCAAAAATTCTGAAAGGAGCTCTGCTGAACGTAAGTCAATTGAATAGCCTTTAGCTGTTGCAGCGTTGATTATCCAGTCAGGCAATTGGTAGTCTTTCAGTTTCTGACTTTGGAAAATTACACCTTTGTCTGATATGATTTTGAAAACTTTCAATCGGCTGTCTATTGTCTCTTTTCTAAAGCATAAAACTACAATTGATTGACTATTAGGTTCTTTTAGATATTCTACAAGTGAATCCCAATTTGGCTTATCTATGCTTTGTGCCTCTTTTACAATGGTTATACGGTAATCGCTGAATACAGGACATTCGCTAGCACTCATTACTATATCTGCAACAGTGATTTCTTTTCCGTAAAGTACCGAAAGATTGAACTCTCGCTCGTCTTCATTTGTCAGTATTTTGTTCTCAAAGTAGTCTGATAGCAAGTCTATGTAGTACGTTTCATCGCCATACAACATATATATTGGTTGAAATTGACGTTTGTCAATTTCTTTTATTATAGATTGGTACGAGACGGATTTAGCCATAATTTAGTTTGTCTGTAAATATGTAACGTCTGTTTTCTCTATCGACCTGACACATATAATGATTATAACCATTGCTGACTATTAGGTATGGTACGTTCAGTTTCAAGTTATAGACCGCAATTTGGTCGAAGACCTTTTGTGTTATTGCTACACTTGGTTGCTTGTATTCTGCAATTATTAGTGGTATTGCTTTCTTGTCGTATATTATTGTGTCACAACGTTTTTTTAATCCATTGAACGTTATTTGAGCCTCTATTGCAAACTGTGCAAATGAAATTTTCAAACATTCTGAAATATATAGGGTCATATTCTGACGTACCCACTCCTCGGGAGTGAGCGCAACCCATATAAGACGTACTGGGTCAAAAATTTCTTGCCTATCCTCATTGTTGCGTACTCTAATTTTGTCTCTATAGTCAGGCAAGTTCAGCCGTGGCATTAGAACGTCGCTCATTGGCTTATCGGTTTTGCTGTAGTGTAAAACTCTTTCAGATAGAAAGGCACGTAGTATGCCACGTCTTCAAAACATCCATTGTCAACTGCTTCATTAGCTAATATAAGCATCTGTTCGTCAGCAATTGGCTCAATGCCTTCAATAATGAAAACTTTTTCGTTGTTTACCACATTTTTGCACTTTGATGCTCCCGAACCACATAAATACAGTGAACAATTTTCGTTTGCAAATGTCTCAGGGGTGATTATCATTGTCTCTGCTTCACTGCAAGATTGTCCTCCAACGGTAAACGACTGTGTATAGACCTCCATCCTTCTTGCGTCAATCATTGGACGTATAATTGCATCTGACCTCAATTTGTTGTATTCTTTGGTAAATCTTAGTGCGATGAGTTGCAATGTGCTGACTTGAACCAGTTTTGCTCCAGTAGCATAACAAAGTCCTTTGGCTGTCGAAACTCCTATACGAAGTCCTGTGTATGACCCTGGACCACCACTCACAGCAATTGCCTCAATACTAACATTTCTGTTCCGAGCTTCGGCAAGTGCTTGCTCTACAAAATGCGGCAATGCTATAGCATGCTGCATCGGCTCATCATTGCGATATGAACTGATAATCTTACCATCTATTGCTAATGCTACACTACAAATTGATGCAGAGGTCTCTATAAGTAAAAAATTCATTCGTCTTTCAGATTGCATTATCTGCCGCAAAGTTACAAATAATATTTGAGAAAACCTATTACGAGACTTATAATTTTTCCACAAAAAATATCGTAAAATGTTTGGTGGTATCAGATAAAAACGGTAAATTTGCAGCGTCAAACCCAAAACAATGTTGCCTATTGATTCTATGTTACTCCTTTAATGCGATTTCCGCTGGCTGAATTGTCGGAAATCCGAAATATAGAAGTAATGAAAAACATGACTGAAATGTCTGATGAACAATTGATTGCAATGTTCGTCAATGGAAACAATCGGGCGTTTGAAGCAATCTACGACAGACACAATGAGTATCTTTATTCGTATGTTATGTCGATAGTAAAAAATGCGGCAATGGCAGAAGATTTTGTTCAGGATACGTATGTTAAAGTCATGTTGAACCTCAAACAAGGTCGCTATATCCACAAGGGCAAGTTGTTAAATTGGATGCTTAGTGTGGCTCATAACATCGTTTTTGACTACTATAGGTCTCTACAAGCTCAGTGCTCATACTGCAATATCGATGATGAGGTACAATTATACTTGAGCGAAGTAATTGTGGACGATTCCTATTGTGAGTACATTGAATCAGAGGAACGTTTTCTTTCTCTCGAAAAGGCGGTAGCACGGCTTTCAGACGAACAGCGTGAGGTTATCAGTCTTCACTATTTCAACAATGTGAGTTTTAGGGATATATCCACTCTTAAGAGTTTATCTATCAATACAATTTTAGGTCGTATGCACTATGCTGTGCTGAATCTTCGTAAGTCACTTGGTAAGGTGGCTATGATGTGAACAATGTAAAAGTCAGTTGCTTGGTTTGCGGTTGGCTTTTTTGAATATATTAACTTTCACTGTTTGTTTTTCGCACATCAATAGGACTTATGATGAGTTAGGTCATCAGTTGATTTATGTGATGAGGAATACAGCATCAATTTTTAATTAATCAAGACATCAAAAATAAATGAAGAATGCTTTTGTTTTCCCTGGTCAGGGAGCACAATTCTCCGGTATGGGGAAAGATTTATATAATGCCGACTCTATGGCTCGTCAGATGTTTGATACTGCCAACGATATACTCGGCTTTTGCATCACAGACATTATGTTTGAAGGTTCAGACGAGGAACTACGTCAGACCAAGGTTACTCAGCCTGCGGTTTTCCTCCATTCTGTAATATCATGTCTCACAACTCGTGGCAACCTATGTCCTGATATGGTGGCTGGTCACTCTCTTGGTGAGTTTTCCGCACTTGTTGTCGCTGGTGCTATCACTTTTGAGGATGGACTTCGTCTTGTCCTAAAACGAGCTTTAGCAATGCAGAAGTGTTGCGAAATGAACCCTTCCACAATGGCAGCTGTCCTTGGTCTTGCTGACGAGGTGGCTGAAGATGTGTGCAGCAGAATAAACGGCATCGTCGTTCCTGCAAATTACAATTGTCCAGGTCAGTTGGTTATCTCAGGTACAAACGAGGCTATTGACGAGGCATGCATCAAGATGAAGGAGGCTGGAGCAAAACGTGCCATCAAACTCGCTGTCGGTGGTGCTTTTCATTCTCCTTTGATGGAGAATGCTCGCATTGAACTTGCTGCTGCCATTGAATCTACGACCTATCGTAATCCGACTTGTCCTGTCTATCAAAACGTTGACGCACGTCCGCACATTGTTGCAGACGAAATTAAGGCAAACTCCATTGCTCAGCTCACTTCACCTGTCCGTTGGACTGCCTCTGTGCAGAATATGATAGCCGATGGAGCAACCCATTTTTATGAATATGGACCTGGCGAAGTGCTCCGTGGATTAATACGAAAAATCAATAAGGAAGTTACTCTCAATGAGTAGAATATGAGACCGAGGTACGAAGTTGAAGCTGGAATAAATGATTGTCTTATCATTCGTGATAGTCACAATCAAGATCTTACATCTCTGACCAAGCATGCTCTCAGTTTTCTCGAACAACAATCTGCCAACCAGAACATGCACCGTACCCTCATTATCTCTGACATTGAGGGTAATGATTTGGTATGCGAGATGTTCTATGTTAACATCCAGCAGGTTATTCGTACCAATACAGTTGATCGTATTGTTTTTATCGGTCCAGACCTGCATGCCAATGCTGATATGTTTGATATCGAGGATAAACTTTTTTTCGATTCTACAGAGGCTTTCTTGACAAATGATTTTATCGAGAATCTTCACCATGAGGCTATTCTCGTAAAAATAGCCCAAGAGTATGAGCCTGAACGTATTTTGAACCATATTCAACAACTTGCACACGATACCGTCCTCGAAATCAATTTCGATGCCCTTTTTCATAACATTGACCATTTCCGAAGCAAAATTTCCAAGGATACTTTACTAATGTGTATGATGAAAGCATCTGCGTATGGTTCTGGCTCTATTGAGGTCTCGCAGGCTCTTCAACACTATGGCGTTGACTATATTGCTGTTGCTTTCACCAATGAGGGTGTAGAGATTCGTCAAGCTGGCATCAAGACACCTATCCTCGTACTTGATCCAATGCTACCAGCTCTTCCTCACCTTTTCAAATACAACCTTGAACCTGAAGTCTGCTCGTTTCAATTTCTCACAACCATCATCAACGAGGCTAAATGCCGTGGACTAAAGGATTATCCCATTCATATCAAACTTGACACTGGTATGCATCGTGCTGGCTTTGTAGCCGATGACCTTAATCTCTTGATTAGCATCATTAAGAGCCAAAATGTTGTTAAAATAAAATCCATTTTTTCACATCTTGCTGCAGCCGATGAGTTTAACCCTGATATGGAACAGTTCACACTTTCGCAAATCGAACTATTTGACCGACTCACTGCCTATATTCAATCTTCATTTGACCACAGAATTTTACGCCATATTCTCAATACTGCAGGTATTGAACGATTCTCTCAATATCAGTTTGATATGGTGCGTCTTGGTATAGGTCTGTGGGGACATAACTGTTGTAATATGGATTTGTTGCATAATGTTTGTTCGTTACAAACTCGTATTATGCAACTCAAGATGGTTTCTGCAGGCGAGACTGTGGGCTATGGTCGCAAAGGTGTCTGTGTTACTGACAAACTTGTAGCACTTCTTCCTCTTGGTTATGCTGATGGTATTGACCGCCGTCTTGGCAATGGCAATGGTTCTGTCTTCATCAATGGTCGTGAGGTTAAAACAATTGGCAATATATGCATGGATCTTATGATGGTTGATGTGACCGATATGAATGTCAATGTTGGCGATAAGGTGGTCGTTTTTGATGATCAACACTCCATAGCAAACATAGCAAACAAGTTGGGTACAATCCCTTATGAGGTACTTTCTGGAATCTCTCCAAGGGTTAGACGAGTCTATTTCCGAAATTGATATCCGCGTGGACACATACAAAACTATTGACATATCGGCTGAAGGATTTTACAAAGATAAAGGAAGCAAGTTTCTCTCCTTTGTCCACCATGTCGAATCTATTGAAGAGGCTATGACATTTCTGGCTGATTATCGCCGAAAGTATTATGATGCACGCCATATTTGCTATGCTTATATGATAGGTACTTCGCGCGATACATTTCGGGTAAATGATGACAGCGAACCTTCTGGTACAGCTGGTCGTCCTATTCTTGGGCAGATTAACAGTGCCTCTCTTACAAATGTTCTTGTCGTTGTAGTGAGATATTTTGGCGGTAT
This sequence comes from Candidatus Minthenecus merdequi, assembly GCA_018064385.1. GTDB lineage: Bacteria > Bacteroidota > Bacteroidia > Bacteroidales > Paludibacteraceae > Aphodosoma > Aphodosoma merdequi. The sequence goes on along the minus strand of JAGHVI010000080.1, from coordinate 6,523 downwards.
TCTCCTTGGCACAAGTGGTCTTATTGCTGCATACAAAGGTGCAGCTGCTGACGCTATTGCCAACGCTCAGATTGTTGAACGACTCATTGTAGGTAGGGTAGAGGTGAGATATGGATATTCTGAGATGAGTTACGTTATGCATGTTGTCAAAGAGCTACAAGCGCAAATTCTTTACCAACAACAACTTGAACAATGTGTATTGCAAGTCTCAATCCGTCAGGATATGGTTCAAAATTTCCTTTCTCGCTTAATTGACGTTAAAGGCATTACGACAAAAATACTTTAGGTGAATTCTTCAGGGTGGTTCTATTAATTATTGGCTGCACTCGGCATAGTCCAAGCATGGTTCGACAAGCTCACCAACCACTTGACTCTGCACTCTCTTGCACGAGTGTTGAGAATCTCGACACTCGGCTGCACTCGGCATAGTCCAAGCAAAGTTTGACTCTGCACTCACTTGCACGAGTGTTCCAGGCAGACACAGTATGTCGCTGATATACTGAGCACTTCGTACTCGGTTACTCATAGTACAGCCTTCCAGGCTGAAAATGCGAAACTTGAATAAAACAACCCTCAGTTTAATTTATTGGTTTTTGAAAAATTAATTGATTACCTATGGCAAGAATAATTGCAATTGATTTCGGTGAAAAACGTACAGGTATAGCTGTGACTGATACTCTCCAAATTATTGCGAATAGCCTTACTACGATTGATACACAGATTATTCATGAGTTTCTTGATGATTATTGTGCAAAAGAACAAGTTGAGAAGGTAGTTATAGGCTATCCTAAAACTTTGCGCAATGAACCGGCTGTCGTTACTACCAAAATTGATAAATTCCTTGATATATTTACTAATAAGCATCCAGAAATTGAAATAATAAAATTTGATGAACGCTTTACCAGCAAAATGGCTTTCCAAACTATGATTGATAGCGGTATTGGTCGTAAAGCCCGACGCAATAAAGCTCTAATAGACCAGATTAGCGCAACAATTATCCTCCAGTCCTACCTTGAATCTACGAAATATAACTCAATAACGAGTCAAAATATATTATGAGTGCAAAACTTATAGTCTTTTCTGCCCCTTCAGGTTGTGGCAAAAGCACTATTATTTCAGAACTACGCAAACGTGGTATGACTTTCAGCTTTTCAATTTCTGCCACCAGCCGAAAACCACGAGGCAATGAGCAAAATGGGGTAGAGTATTACTTCCTTTCGCCTGAACAGTTTCGTGCAAAAATTGCAGACAATCAGTTTGTTGAGTACGAAGAAGTCTATAAAGACCAATATTATGGAACTTTGAAAAGCGAGATTGAACATCTTTTGCAGCAAGACACAAATGTGTTGTTTGATATTGATGTGAAAGGAGCTTTGAATATCAAGAAATTCTATGGCAATCAAGCTGTCCTTATTTTTATTATGCCACCAAGTGTTGATGAACTAAGTCACCGTCTTCACAGCCGTGGTACTGAGTCTGAAGAACTTATTCAAAAACGTCTTGCTCGTGCTGAGTACGAGATGTCTTTTTCTACCCAGTTTGACTATTGCATAGTGAATGACAAACTTGATGTAGCAGTTTCTCAAGTTTATGACATCATTATCTCAGCTGACAAATAATATGCGAATAATTTTGTATTTTGGCTCATTTAACCCTATTCACTACGGACACCTTAACCTTGCCGATTATGTACTTGCCACCAAAGATGTTGATGCTTTGTGGTTTGTACTTTCTCCGCATAATCCTCTCAAGAACCCAACTGACCTTTGGTCTGAGCAGAAACGTCTTTCACTCGTCCAAGAGGCTATAGCAGGACACAAGGGCATAGCTGCCTGTGACATAGAGTTCTCCCTTCCAAAACCTAATTTTACCATAAATACACTGCGCCATCTTTCTGCGCTATATCCACAACATACATTCTCAGTACTTATTGGCGAGGATAATTATGCTATATTCGATCATTGGTGTGATTGGCAGGAAATATTAAACAATTGGACTATATACGTCTATCCACGAGAAGGCTGTGAGTCAAATCGCAGCCGTTTTCCACAGATGCGTTGGCTCGACAATGCACCACACTTTAACATTTCTTCTACAGAAATCCGTCACCGCCTTTCGTGCGGAGAATCGGTTGATGACCTTACTCCTGTCAAAATCTGACAATACGAGGCTCCTCTGTATAACTATAGAATGTAGCTACTGCATTTTTCATCCAATATACAGACATATTTTCATCGTGTTCATCATAACCAAGGTCACGAATCTCGGGCATATAGTCTAACATAGCTTTCTTTGCCTCAACTCTTCTATCGTCAACCAATTCACATTCAATCCTTATCCAACGACTTTGGTTGTCAAAAGCACATATCTCTACTTTTGGGTTTTCTTTTACTTGCTTAGCAAATGGCTTGAAGTAGTTCGACTCAATATATAGATGTCCTTCAAATTCGCATAACGAACTGAACGGACGTACACGTGGTTGATTATTCTCCACTGTTGCTATATAATAGGTGGAGCACTTCTCAAGAAAATTCATTACTTCTTTCATCATATATTCCTTTTTGTTAAGGTGAATCCTGTTAGTGTTTTTGCTACTTGTTTTTATTTCGTTTTTCTAAAGGGTGAATTTATTGAACTCACCTTAAAAACGACTCTCATTATCTGACCGCAAAGTTACTACTTTTTCTTGAAAATACCAACACTTCCACAGACAATTTTTTTCCTCTAAAACACAAAAACGTAAATTGCTGAAAAATAATATATAAAACATTTGGTTATATCAAAAAAAAATCGTACCTTTGCAGCCGTTTTCTGGGCAGGTGTATAACCTGTCGTAACAACATAATGTCTAACCCATTAATTGAAAAAACAAATCAAAAATGGAAAACAAAGTATTAACACCACAAGAAGATTTTGACTGGGAGTCTTACGCTAATGGCGATGTACAGTCAAACGAAGAAAAACAACAACAGACCGAACTTTATGCAGGCACACTTAATCAAGTGAAGGACAAAGAGGTCGTTATGGGTAAGGTCATCTCTATGAACAAGCGCGAAGTTGTCGTTAACATCGGCTTCAAATCAGATGGCATTATTCCAATGAGCGAGTTCCGCTACAACCCTGATATCAAAGTTGGTGACGAGGTAGAGGTTCTCATTAAGAGTCAAGAAGACAAGAAAGGTCAACTTCTTCTCTCTCACAAAGAGGCTCGTAATAGCCGCTCTTGGGAACGCGTCAACCAAGCTCTTGAAAACAACGAAATCATCAAAGGTTATATCAAGTGTCGTACCAAAGGTGGTATGATTGTTGATGTATTCGGCATTGAAGCATTCCTTCCTGGTTCTCAGATTGATGTCAAACCAATCCGTGATTACGATGTATTCGTTGACCAAACTATGGAATTCAAAGTTGTCAAAATCAACCAAGAGTTCAAGAACGTTGTTGTTTCTCACAAGGCTCTTATCGAGGCTGAAATCGAGCAGCAAAAACTTGAGATTCTCTCTAAACTTGAAAAAGGTCAGGTTCTTGAAGGTCTTGTCAAAAATATTACCCCATATGGTGCTTTCGTTGACCTCGGTGGCGTTGATGGTCTTATCCACATAACTGACCTCTCGTGGGGACGAGTTAACCATCCAGAGGAAATTGTTTCTCTCGAACAGAAAATCAATGTTGTTATACTTGATTATGATCATGAAAAAAATCGCGTAGCTCTTGGTCTCAAACAACTTACGCCTCATCCTTGGGATGCTCTCGATGCTAATCTCAAGGTTGGTGACCACATCAAAGGTAAAGTTGTCGTTATGGCTGATTATGGTGCATTTATCGAGATTATCCCAGGCGTTGAAGGTCTCATACACGTTTCGGAAATGTCTTGGAGTCAGCATCTCCGTGTTGCTCAGGATTTCCTTAAGGTCGGTGACGAGGTTGAGGCTGTTATACTTACTCTTGACCGTGCAGAACGCAAAATGTCTCTTGGTATCAAACAACTCAAGGCTGACCCTTGGGAGAATATCGACACTAAGTTCGCTGTTGGTTCTAAACATACAGCTCGCGTTCGTAATTTTACTAACTTCGGTGTATTTGTTGAAATCGAAGAGGGTATTGATGGACTTATTCACATCAGTGATCTCAGTTGGACCAAGAAAATCAAACACCCTTCAGAGTTCACCCAAATTGGTGCAGAAATTGAAGTTGTTGTTCTCGATATTGATAAAGAAAACCGTCGTCTCAGCCTTGGGCATAAACAACTTGAGGAAAACCCTTGGGATGTATTCGAGACTGTTTTCACCCCAGACAGCATTCACGAAGGTACTATCATCGAAATGCTTGACAAGGGTGCCGTAGTTGCACTTCAGTATGGTGTTGAGGGTTTCGCTACTCCTAAACACCTTGTCAAGGAGGATGGTTCTATAGCTAAGGTTGACGAAAAACTCAACTTCAAAGTTATTGAGTTCAACAAGGAGTCTCGTCGCATTATCCTTTCACACAGCCGTATTCACGAGGATGCTGCTCGCAAGACTGCCAATGCTGAAACTAAAGAAAAAGCAAAAAAGGAGTCAAAGACTGAACAACCACAGATTGAAAAGACCACTCTTGGTGACCTTGATGCTCTCGCAAGTCTTAAGAATGACATGATAGCAGAGGCAAAAGAAAAACTTGATGCAAAAGAAGCTAAGAAAGATTGATATAACTTCTCTATCTTTATAAAAAACGGAGATTGCCTTGGCAATCTCCGTTTTTTTTTGCTCCTATATGTACCTATATCTTCAATCTCAGGTGGATTAAGCAAATAGCAAATTGAGTGAGTTATGACGAATGTATATGCATAGAATTGGAATCAGATTGAGGCTGCTTTGAAGATTCGGCGAGTACAGAGGGTTTGTTATGTTGGTCATAAGTAATTGATAATCATATTCACTGTCCGTATGGAATAGGTTGTGAGAAAGAAAGGAGTTTTTTGATATAAGCAGTACCTTTTGAAAAAATATTATGGTGGTAAGCGGATGAGATAATAAAACGCTGATGGAACTTGTGCAGCAGATTAGTGTGTAGCAATCATACAAAGAAGGTGAAAGGAGAGAACAAGTCTCGTCTTTTACGTACTCGCGTGACAAAAACAGGAAGTTTTTACTTCGTTTTATTCCTCTATTTGTATAATTCTTACTCATTTCAGTACCTTTCTTACATAATTTTCAACTTGAATAACCAAAGCTATGATTTATATAAAGCTCTTATTATTAACTACATATAATATCATTAATTGCGAATAAAAGTTAATGTGAAAAAAATATAGTACTTTGTTATACAAGGTACTGAAATTTTTTGTACCTTTGCATTGTCAAATTAAAACCTATTTAAGATATGTCAGTACAAACATCGGATAACATCAAGTCGCAGATGCGGAAGGGTATTCTGGAGTATTGCATAATGCTCAGTCTCGACAAGCATGAGGCATATACTTCTGATATCATCCAGGCGATGCGTGACGGTGGTTTCGAGGTGGTGGAAGGGACGGTTTATCCGTTACTTGCAAGACTAAAGAACAACAACTTTTTGGGCTATCGATGGGAGGAATCTACTCAAGGACCACCGCGCAAGTATTTTTACCTCACAGAAGAGGGACGTTCTATGCTCTGCGAACTTGAGCATGCTTTCGGAGAAATAAATGAATTAGTTAGACACATTAAAAATATATGATAATGAAAAAGACATTGACAATAAACCTTAATTCAACGGTTTTTAACATAGACGAGGATGCTTATGAAAAATTGCAGAGTTATCTGAACGAACTGCGTCTTCACTTGGAAAAAGATGAGCGTGACGAGGTTATGCAGGATATAGAGGCAAGGGTTGGCGAACTGTTCGGTGAGCGGATAGGCCGTTACAAAAACGTAATCTCAATCGAAGATGTGGATAAAGTCATAGAGACTCTCGGTACTCCTGAAACTTTTGGTCCTATCACCGAGGAGAAAAAAGAGACCTCAAGCCGTAGCCGCAAATTCTACCGTAGCGTTGACAATTGCAGGATTGCCGGTGTGGCAGGAGGTATGGCGGCATTGATAGGGTGGGATGTGAAATGGGTGAGGCTGATATTCCTTTTGCTGCTTTGCGCCTCATTTGGCTGGATGACATTGATTTACGTATTACTTTGGATAATAGTTCCCGAGGCAAGGACTGTGGCGCAGAAACTTGAGATGCAGGGCATTGAGCCTTCGCTGCAAAATATAAGTGACTATTCGCACAACAATGTGCAGATGGAGCCTGTAAGGACAGACAACGTAGTGGTGACTCTGTTGAAAGTGATAGGTACGCTGTTGCTTGTCCCAATGGTATTACTTCTCGTGTTAATCATTGTTGTATTGGTTTTCGCATTTATAGCTGTGGCGTTCTCGTCAGCTCATGACCTGTTGGGAATTTCGGCGCTTGATTGCAATTGGGGTATTGCTGTGGCGTTTATCGTTTTCGCGCTTGCATCGGTGATAATCCCGTTGGTTTTCATAATCAAGATGATTATCAGGGCTAT